>CAIQIL010000071.1 GCA_903871865.1 uncultured Burkholderiales bacterium | reverse complement strand
GCCAGATGCGTTCGCGGGTGCGTTGCAGCGAGCTCAGGTCATAGGCCACACGCACCCAGCCCACCAGCAGCTCCGCGCGGACCGGTTGCCAGACCACCAGAACGAGTTCGCCATGGTCGAGCGCTGGCGCACCATCGCTGGGGAGGCCTTGGCACACGCTGCTGGCCGGGTTGAACACCAAGCCCACCGGCTGCCCTGGCACATGGCGAACGTGTGTAAGGACGTGGCCCTGCAAGTCACAGATCTGCATGGCGCGCAGTTCGGAGAAATTCGCCGATCGCATCGCCAGCGCCTCCAGGCTGTCCAGGCTGTCGGTCAAGATCAGGTTGGCACTGGCCAGCGCCACGCTACGTGCCAAGGAGGTGACCTGGTCTTCCACCGAAGCGCGGGCGATGCCGCTTTGCTCGTGGGCGGTGTAGCCGCCCAACGCACCCAGGGCCAGCAGCAGGACGGCCGACACCATGGCCACCAGCTGGTGTTTGAGCGTGCGCGGCCACCAGGCCGTCAGCCAGCGCCGCGCCGCCTTGTCTGTCACCGCATCACTCCGTGTAGCGGTCAAGCTTGAGCCGCTCCAGCGGTCCGTAGTCGCGCTGGTGGTCGGCCACCACGGGACGGGGCATGGGGATGTCACGAAACGACGGCTGCAAGCTGGGGTCCTGGGCCAAACGCAACCACGCACGCTGAACGGCTGTCTGCAAGGCGATTGGCACGCGCGGGTGCGCGCTCAAAGGATGAGGTGCCGCGCCGGGGGTTTCCAACAGGATGCGCAAGGCGTCACGCACCTCTTGCGGCTCCCGCTCCAAGGTCGCCCGCAGCCCGCCCGTCGCCGCCGTTTTGCCCATGATGGTTTGGCGGAAAGCGTTGGAGTGCGTCTTGGCGTACAGCGTTGTGATGTGGATGTGTGCCGTCTCGGTCAAATGGGCGCGGATGAGCAAGGACGCGCCAAAGGCGTTGGGCGCGGGAAATGCCAACAGCTTGGCATCCAAGGCAGCCACGTCACGGATGGGGTCGTCGCGTCGCACCACAAGGATGCCCGTCAGCGGCGTGGCGTCGCGCACCAGCGGGCGATAGTTCTGCGCCCGGTGAGCGCGCAGTTGGTGGTATGGGTTGAGGTAGACGAAGTCGGGTCTGCCGGCCACCACCTCGTCTTCGAAGGTGGGGATGTCCTGCGCCAGCTTCAGCGTCAGCACCACCCCCACCTCCTCGCCGAGCTTCGTCAGCAAAGGCGTCCAGACGCGGTGAATCTCTTGTGCCTGGAACTGCGGCACCACCGCCACGGTGTAGGCGGTTCGTTCGGCCGGCTTGGCCGCCGGCACCGTTTGCGCAGTGGCGGCAAGGCACATGAACAGGCACCCAGCCAATGTGATCGACAGACGCAGCATGAGCTCACCCCATTTGCGGACATGACCCATTGTCCGCCGGTTGCCGACCGCGCTGCATGCGCGATCGGCCGACCCGACGCAAGGTGTCGCGAGGGAGCGCGGATTAATGCGCGGAATGTCGCTGCCTTGAAGCGTCTCAGCCGTGGCGGATCAGGTGGTCGAAGGCGCTCAGCGCTGCCGTCGCACCGGCCCCAGCGGCGATCACGATCTGCTTGTACGGCACGGTCGTGCAGTCGCCCGCCGCGAACACGCCCGGCACGTTGGTGTGGCCCTTGGCATCGACGATGATTTCGCCGAACTTGCTCAGCTCCAGCGTGCCGCGCAGGAACTCGGTGTTGGGCACCAGGCCGATCTGCACGAACACGCCTTCCAGCGGCACCAGGTGCTCCACGCCCGTGGCGCGGTCCTTGTACTTCAGGCCATTGACCTTGCCATCCGCCCCGGTGATCTCCGTGGTCTGCGCATTGGTGTGGATGGTCACGTTGGGCAAGCTCTGCAGCTTCCTGACCAGCACCGCGTCGGCCTTGAGCTGGTCGGCGAACTCCACCACCGTCACGTGGGCCACCACACCGGCCAGGTCGATGGCGGCTTCCACGCCGGAGTTGCCCCCGCCGATCACGGCCGTGCGCTTGCCCTTGAACAAGGGGCCGTCGCAGTGCGGGCAGTAGGCCACGCCCTTGTTCTTGTACTCGGCCTCGCCGGGCACGTTCACGTTGCGCCAGCGCGCGCCGGTGGACAGGATCACCGTCTTCGCTTTCAGCACACCGCCATTGGCCAGCTTGACCTCGATGAGGCCACCGGCTTGCGCGGCCGGCACGATGGCGTCAGCGCGCTGCAGGTTCATGATGTCCACGTCGTAGGCGCGGGCGTGGGCTTCGAGCGCGGCCGAGAACTTCGGACCATCGGTTTCCAGCACCGAGATGTAGTTCTCGATGCCCAGGGTGTCGTTGGTCTGGCCACCGAAGCGCTCGGCGGCGATGCCGGTGCGGATGCCCTTGCGGGCGGCGTACACGGCGGCTGCGGCACCTGCCGGGCCACCGCCGACGATGAGCACGTCGTAGGGCGCTTTGGCGTTGAGCTTGGCCGCTTCCTTGGCACCGGCGTTGGTGTCGAGCTTGGCCACGATCTCATCGACCGTCATGCGGCCCGAGGCGAACACCTGGCCGTTGAGGAAGACCATGGGCACGGCCATGATCTCGCGCTTTTCCACCTCGTCCTGGAAGGCGCCGCCCTCGATGACGGTGGTCTTGACCTTGGGGTTGAGGATGGCCATGAGCGACAGCGCCTGCACCACGTCGGGGCAGTTGTGGCAGCTCAGGGACATGAAGACCTCGAAGTGGAAGTCGCCGCCATCCGCAGGGCTCAGGGCGCGGACGTTGTCCAGCGTCTCGGCGCTTTCCTTCGGCGGGTGGCCGCCGGTCCACAGCAAGGCCAGCACCAGCGAGGTGAACTCGTGGCCCAGCGGCAGGCCGGCAAAGCGCAAGGACTGGGCCGCAACGGCGTCGCCGCCCGTGCGCTGCAGCGAGAACGAGGGCTTGCGGGCGTCCTGGCCATCGGTGCGCAGGGTGATCTTGTCGGCGCGCAGACCCTGGATGGTCTGCAGCAGCTCGAGCATCTCACGGGAGTTCTCGGAGTCACTCAGGGATGCAACGATCTCGAAGGGTTGTTGCACGCGCTCCAGGTAAGCGGCGAGTTGGGCCTTGAGGGTGTCGTCCAGCATGATGGGCATCCTTTTTCGTGTTCAAGTGACTTCGGGAACCGGCCTCCTCTGTGCTTCAGCGAGGTGAAGAGGCCAGGGTCGTCCACCCGCCCGCCTTGTGGGCGAGCAGGAGGACCATGTTCAACGGTGTGGTGAGGTCAGGCCTCAGCACAGGTCAAACCGTGTGCGGATCGCGTTGAGGCAGCGATCAGATCTTGCCAACCAGGTCCAGCGAGGGGGCCAGGGTCTTGGCGCCTTCCTTCCACTTGGCCGGGCAGACCTGGCCAGGGTTGGCGGCGGTGTACTGGGCAGCCTTCAGCTTGCGCAGGGTCTCCGACACGTCGCGGGCGATTTCGTTGGAGTGCACTTCGGCGGTCTTGATGACGCCGTCGGGGTTGACGATGAAGGTGCCGCGCAGGGCCAGGCCTTCTTCTTCGATGTGCACGTCGAACGCGCGGGTCAGCTGGTGGGTGGGGTCGCCCACCAGCGGGAACTTCGCCTTGCCCACGGCCGGCGAGGTCTCGTGCCACACCTTGTGCGAGAAGTGGGTGTCGGTGGTGACGATGTAGACCTCGGCGCCAGCGGCGGAGAAGGCGGCGTAGTTGTCGGCAGCGTCTTCGATCTCGGTCGGGCAGTTGAAGGTGAAAGCGGCCGGCATGAAGATCAGCACGGACCACTTGCCCTTCAGACTCTCGTCGGAGACGGTGATGAACTCGCCCTTGCCGCCACGGTTGACGAAGGCTTCGGTCTTGAACGGCTGAACTTGGGTGTTGATCAGGGACATGGCAGAGATCCTCTAAGGTTGGGTTGGCAGGGCCGGGAAAGCGGCCCTGTGTGAGAAGGCAGAACGGATCTTAGGCCATGCCTTGCCATATGGCGAATTGATTGGGCAAATGCATTTGATTGTGTGAGGCTATGGACCAAGCCACACACGCCTCTTCTCAACCGCCCATGAAAAAAGCCCCGCCTGTTGCCAGACGGGGCCGCAATCAAGAGTGATTGCTCACTTCACATAGAAGCGTGTCGCGTTGACCGGGGTGTTGGCCAGGCGGTCGATGCCGAAGGTCGCCAGCGTCGGCGTGACCGAACGCCCGGCCACGGCGGCCGACAGCGTCACCGAGCTCACGCCGGCCGGCACCTTGCACATGTACAGGCCGGTGCTGCCCGAGGCGCAGCTCACGCCCGCGGTGGTGACCTTGAAGGTGGCGGCGCCGGTGAACGGGGTGCCGGTGGTGTTGAGCAACCAGCCGGACACCATGAAGCTGCCATCGCTGGCCACGGTCGTCGCGGTGGTTTTGCCCAGGGCGGCCACGGTGGACTTGGTCTGCAGCACCGAGGCCACGACGTTCTCCGTCGCCGTGCCACAGGCGGCGCCAGCGCTGGTGCACTTGAGTTGCGGCGAGGAGAACAGCGCCACGCGCGGCGAGATGTAGGACATCACCGTGCCGAACGCACCCGACACGCCCTTGCCGTAGCTGTAGCTGAACACGCCCGGGAAGGAGGAGTTGGCCTTGTCGTGCGCATTGCCCAGGTTGTGGCCCAGCTCGTGCGCCAGGGTCAGGGACTCGCAGTACCAGCCGTTGCTGGTCTGGCCGTCGTTGAGCGCCGCGAACATCAGGTAGGGCGCCTGCGACTTGAAGCTCGCCAGGCCGGCGGCGTTCGCGGCAGGCACATAGGCCAGGCCGCAGGTGCCGGTGGTGGAGGTCGTGGCGTTGAAGGGCGAGAAGAACACGGTCATGGCCGCGCCATTGAGCGCCTTCTGTGCCGCGGTGCCGGCGAAGCCGCCGGTGTCCAGGCGCAGGTTGCCCAGGTTGGTTTGCGGCGTGGCGTCGGCCACCGCCACCTGGCGCCAGCCCACGACACGGAATTTGATGCCCGTGCCGCTGTTGCCGTAGGCGCTGTTGGCCACTTCCACCAGGTTGGACAGGCGGGTGCGCGCCGCCGTCTCGTTGCCCCACATCGTGACGTAGCTCGCGCTGTAGGTCATCAGCAGGTTGATGGTGGTGTCCACCGTGCCGGCTTTCAGCGGGATCAGGCTGGGGGTGGTGGTCGTGGTGGTGGCGGTCGTCGTCGTGGTGACCGCCGCCTGGGTGGTGACCACGGCCCCGGCCGACAAAGGCTCGCCGTTCAACAGGCCGCTCACCTCGATGTGGTCATCGCCACGCGGGGCCTGCCAGCCGGCGGTCTTGGGGTCGAGGATCTGCGTCTTGCCACCGCGCGTGACGATCTGGTATTCGCCTTGCGAGGTCAGCACCGTGCCGAAAACGGCGTCCTTGCTGATGGTCAGCTGCGTGGGGTAGGCGATGCCGTCCATGCGGCTGACACCGGTCACTTGCTGGAAGCCGTGCTCGTCGATGGCCGCGCGGGTCACCACGGCCACCTCGGTCAGACCGCCGGGCAGCGGCAGGGCGATTTCCGCACCTTCGCCCGCTTGCGCGATGGCAGCGAAATTGCCGCTGATCTCGTGGACGCCCTTCTCCAGGCTGTTGCCCACCGCGTAGGCCTGGCCGGCCACGGCGGCCAGCGCCGAGGCGTCCACCGCACGCAAGGCACCGCCTTGCTGCTGGAATGCGACCTGGCGATCGGCGAAGCGGATGGCGCCCACAAAGCCCGCCGAGGTCTGCTTCAGGTAGACGCGGTCACGCGTGCTGCCCGCCAGGCGACCGTGCCAGTAGGCCAGGCCGTCGATGCCACGGGTGGTGGTCTCGAACACCACGGTCTTGCGACCGATGACGGGGAAGTCGATGGCGACCTGCTCACCGGCCTTCATGGCCAGCAGGGCGCGGGCGTCCAGCTTCATGGGCGACAGGATGTTCACCCCTTGCGGCGCGGCGGCCGGCTCGACGGCATGGGCAGCGCCCACCGACAGGGCGAGGACGGCCGAGGCAAGGACGGTGGGCAAGACAAGGTGAGATCGCATGTGCACTCCTGGAACGCGGGACAAAGGATGGCGGTCATCGCCATCCAGGGCGTGCAAAGTGCGCGTGCGGACACACCGCCCGATGGCGGCATGGCGGCCCGGCTGGCATGGGTGCACTGGCACCGTTAGCCCCGCAGCTTTGCGTCACCGCACTTTCGTGCGGGTTGCCCAGATGAGTTCTCAGCTTAGTGCAAGCAGACGTAAACACGTGTGAACGAATGGACAAAGCGCGAAATGCCGTGGCTTGGGGTGCCAGTTTTCTGGCGGGCAGGCAGGCTGCATTTCCGGGTTTCTGTCAGGCAACTTCCTACAGGGCGTGTAGCCGGCTGCCGACGGGCCTTACATCCAGACACCTATCAAGGAAATTGGCGGGTGTTTGCACAATGACTCCATCGACACCGCAACCACACAGCGGTTCACACACAAGCAGCACACCGGAGCCCGACCATGAACGCCGACCAAGTCCTGATGGAAATCCGCGAAGTCAACCTGTCCTACCTGATGCTGGCCCAGAGCCTCATCCGTTCGGACCGCGAACAGGCGCTCTACCGCCTGGGGCTGTCGGAGCAAGCCGCCGACCGCCTGGCCTCGCTGAGCCCGGCCCAGGTGCTGAAGCTCGCGTCCGGCAACACCCTGCTGTGCCGTATGCGCATCGACGACGACCTGGTCTGGTCCCTGCTGACCAGCCACTCCAAGTCGGCCAACGACTCCGTCACCCGCCTGCACGCCAACATCCTGATGGCCGGCCGCCACCAAGAAGCTGCTTGACGGCTGCCTGACCTGCACAACGAACCCGATTCCCAGGAGACCCACCATGCGCACCAAGAGCCTGTTGACCGAAGCCAAGCAAATCGACCGCGCCGTCACGCTCATCCACCTCGGTGCCCGCCTGCAGGTCCTGGAGTCGGAGACCGACATGTCCTATGAGCGCCTGCTGCGCCTGTACAAGGAAGTCTCGGGCAAGTCGCCTTCCAAGGGCCAGCTGCCTTTCTCCACCGACTGGTTCATGACCTGGCAGCCCAACATCCACGCCAGCCTGTTCCTCAACGTCCACGAGTACCTGAACAAGGCCTCCGAGATGGACGAGATCGACGTCGTCATCAAGGCCTACCAGCTCTACCTGGAGCAGACCCAGTCCCAAGGCCTGGAGCCCCTGCTGTCCGTGACCCGCGCCTGGCGCCTGGTCAAGTTCATCGACAACGGCATGCTGACGATGACCAAGTGCAACAAGTGCGGTGGCCACTTCGTCACCCACCCGCACGAAATCGCCCGCCACTTCACCTGCGGCCTGTGCAACCCGCCCGCGCGCGCCGGCAAGGGCAAGGCTGCTGGTTCGCTGCAGATGCACTGAGCCTCGACGGCTCCATGACGCCCTGCGTCAAACCCGATCTCCCAAGCCGCCCACCCCGATCGTCTCGCGTGAAGTGCGCACGGATTCCCGCACCACCCCACGCCGCGCTGCCTTCGTGAACTCAAGTTCTGAAGCCTCGCACCGATGAATCAGGTGAGCGTCTTTTGGAAGGAAGGCGTTCTTGCTTGTCTCCTCCTGCACACACCAAGTGCTTTCCACGGACCCCCATCGGGTCCGTCTTTTTTGCAGAGAACGTTCCGAAGGATTTCCACCTGCTGGAAGCTGCGCCGGAATAACGCCATGCCCGTGGCCTTGTTCACGGCTTTCGCTGCCCCGGTCTGGCCGAAGATCACGTCATGACCCGAACTTGCACTTGACACACCATGAACCTCGCGATTGGCTACGTTGTTGCGCTGGGGTGCATCTTTGGCGCCTACATCCTTCACCACGGCAACATGGCCGTGATCATCGAGGCCTTGCCGCTTGAGTTGATGGCCATCCTGGGAGGCGCCCTGGGTGCCTTCGTGGTGAACAACCAGAGCAAGACCCTGAAAGCGGTCGTGGCCAACCTGGGCCCCCTGGCCAAGGGGTCTAAGTACACCAAAGCCCGCTACATGGAGCTCATGGCCATGATGTTCGAGATCCTTCAGAAGGTCCGCAAGGAAGGCCTGATGTCCATCGAGAAGGACGTCGAGGACCCGCACAACTCGGCCCTGTTCAAGAAATACCCCACGATGGGGCACGACCATCACGTCGTCGAGTTCATCACCGACTACCTGCGCATGATGGTGTCTGGCAACCTGAACGCCCATGAGATCGAAACCCTCATGGACAACGAGATCGACACCCACCACCACGAAGGCCACAACGCTTGCGCCGCGATGGCACGACTTGCCGGCGCACTGCCGGCTTTCGGCATCGTCGCCGCCGTGCTGGGTGTGGTGAACACCATGGGTTCGGTGGGCCAGCCGCCGGCCGTGCTGGGCGGCATGATCGGCTCGGCGCTGGTGGGCACATTCCTGGGCATCCTGCTCGCCTATGGCGTTGTCGAGCCCCTGGCGGGACTGATGGAGCAAAAGCTCGACGAGGCAACGAAAGAGTTCCAGGTCATCAAGACCGTGCTGCTGGCTTCGATGCAGGGCTACGCCCCCCAGGTCGCCATCGAGTTTGGACGCAAAGTCATTTATTCGACCGAGCGCCCGACCTTCGCCGAGCTTGAAGCTCACGTCAAGAAGAAGTAACCCCTCGCGGAGCACAGCATGGCCGGTGATTCGAAGAAGGTCCAACCGATCATCATCAAGCGCATCAAGAAGGGCGGCCACGCTGCCCACGGTGGTGCCTGGAAGATCGCCTACGCCGACTTCGTGACGGCCATGATGGCCTTCTTTCTGCTGATGTGGCTGCTCGGTTCGACCACCGAAGGCGACAAAAAGGGCATCGCCGACTACTTCAACAGCCCGCTGAAAGTCGCCATGTTCGGTGGCAGTGGCGCAGGTGACGCCACCTCCATCCTCAAGGGCGGCGGCAACAACCTGTCCGAATCCACCGGGCAGATGAAAAAGGGCAAGTCGGAAACCGCCGACGAGAAGCAGCGCAAGAAAGCGCTCAAGGCCGAGCAGATGCGCGCCGAAGCAGAACGCCTGCGCGCCCTCAAGCAGAAGGTCGAAGAGGTCATCGCCAACGACGAGCGCCTGGCCAAGTACAAATCGCAGATCCAGCTCGACCTCACGGCCGAGGGGCTGCGCATCCAGATCGTGGACGACCAGAGCCGGCCGATGTTCGACAGCGGCGACACCGAGGTCAAGGGCTACATGCGCGACATCCTGCGCGCCATCGGCCACGTGCTCGACGAGGTGCCCAACCGGCTCACCATCGAGGGCCACACCGACGCCAAGGCCTTCAGCGCGGGCGAGCGCGGCTACAGCAACTGGGAGCTGTCGTCCGACCGGGCGAACGCCTCGCGCCGAGAACTGATTTCTGGTGGCCTCAGCGGCGCCAAGGTGCTGCGCGTGCAGGGCCTGGCGGCCAGCATGCTGTACGAGAAGGGCAACCCTGAGAGCCCCCTGAACCGGCGCATCAGCGTCATCGTGATGAACCGCGAAGCTGAAGACCGCTTCTTCAGCGCGGCGCGCGTGGAATCCGGCGAAGACGCCGATGACGAAGCCGAGACGCCCGACAAGCCCGACATCAAGCCCTCAAGACCTGGCATCACCGGCCGATAAGACCCACAGCAGCAGGGCGGCAAAGCCCCCTTCCGATCGACAAAGGACGCGTCATGAGCAACCCCGTGGACATGAAATTTCTCATCGTGGATGACTTCTCCACCATGCGCCGCATCGTGCGCGGCTTGCTCAAAGAGAGTGGCTACACCAACGCCGAAGAGGCCGAAGACGGCGCCGTGGCGCTGAACATGCTGAAAAACGGCAAGTTCGATTTCGTCGTCAGCGACATCAACATGCCCAACATGAACGGCTTCGAGCTGCTCAAGGCCATCAAGACCGACGACGCCTTGAAGCACCTGCCCGTGCTGATGGTCACGGCCGAAGCGAAAAAAGAAGACATCGTGCTGGCAGCCCAGACGGGTGCTGCCGGCTACATCGTCAAGCCCTTCACCAAGGCCACCTTGGAAGAGAAGGTGCAAAAAATCATGCAAAAACTGGCCGCCACGGCCTGACAGGGAGCACACAGCATGAAGGTCGACCTGCCCGAGAACATGTCGATGCCCGCCGCATCGCCTGAAATCTTCCAGCAACTGGGCACCCTGACCCGACAGCTGCATGACACCATGAACATGCTGGGCGTGCTGCCCGGCCTGAAGAACACGGTGGACGACCTGCCCGATGCGCGCAGCCGCCTGAACTACATCGCCACCAAGACGGCCGATGCCGCCGAGAAGGTGCTCAACCTGGTGGACACGGCCAAGGCCGACCAGGAGCACATCGCCGCCGAGACGCGCAAGCTCGCCGCACTCATCACCGCCGACCCGGTGAAGGCCGTGGCCAGCGGCGCCGTCTTCAACTTCGTGCAGGACGTGGAAACCGTCACGCACCGGGTGGACGGCCACCTGACCGACATCATGATGGCCCAGGACTTCCATGACCTGACCGGCCAGGTGGTGGCCAAGGTCGTGAAACTGGCCAGCGACCTGGAGAACCAGCTCGTCAAACTGCTGGTGCAGGCCGCGCCGCCCGAACAAGCACAGAAGGTGGAGGCCGCACTGACCAGCCACCACCACGCCGATGCCAGCCAGCCGCACCTGGAAGGCCCGGTGGTGGACGCCGAAGGCCGCACCGACGTGGTGGCCAACCAAAGCGAGGTCGACGATC
>CAIQIL010000070.1 GCA_903871865.1 uncultured Burkholderiales bacterium | reverse complement strand
GGTGTTGAGCACGTCTTGCGCGCCCAGCACGTCGAAATAGGCTTGGGTGATGCGCACCGTCAGGTCGTTGGTGGCCGTCTGCAGATCGGCTTCTGCGGCCAGCAGCGATTGTTCGGCCTGGTCGATCTTGGCCGTGTTGCCGGCGTTGTACAGCGCCTGACGCGCGGCCAGACCCACCTTGCGGCTGGTGGAACTGCTGCTGTAGCTGACGGGGGTGCGCGTCAAGGGGTTGATGATGTTGGGCGCGCTGGAGTCCAGGTGGTTGCGGTTGATGCCCGCCTGCAGGTTCAGCGAGGGGCGCTGCAGTGCGCGTGCCTGTGCTGTCTGGTACTGGATGGATTCGGCCTGCGACTTCGCGCTCAGGTAAGCCGCGTCATAGCCCTTGGCCGCGTCCAGCAACTCCAGCAGGCCTTCGGCCCGGGCGCTCAAGGGCAGCGCGGCGAGGGCCATGCCGAAGCTTGCGCAGGCCACTGCCCGGACCACGGGGCGCCAGGCGGCGACCACAGAACGGAGTGAGCTCGGGAACTGGGGCGCGCGCGTGGACATCTTGGGATCCTTGGGATGAGGCAGGGCGGCGCAGCCGGGGCCACGCCATGCCGGGACGGAGGGGTCAGAAGTGGAATTTGCTCGGCTCGGGGAAGCCGGACAGGCGGTTGGCGACGGTGTCGAACAGCTCTTGGCGGCTGAACTGACCGTCGGCCACGCGGGTGAAGAGCGTGGCTTGCATCACCGGCTCGTCACCGACGATGGCCAGCAGGCGGCCGCCGACCTTGAGCTGGTCGAGCAAGGTCTGGGGCACCTGGGCCACCGAGCCAGCCAGCAAGATGGCATCGAACGGGGCCTGGGCCGCAAAGCCTTGGCTGCCATCTGCCTGGACGATTTCGGCGTTGTTCACGCCACCCTTGCGCAGGTTGTTGCGCGCCACAGTGGCCAGGGCGGCGTCCGATTCCAGGCCGATCACGCGCTGCGCCTTGTGGGCCAGCAGGGCGGCCACGTAGCCGGTGGCCGCGCCCACCAGCAGCACGGTGTCGCGCTTGCTGAGGTTGAGGTCCTGGACGAGGCGGGCTTCGACGCGCGGTGCCAGCAGGCTGCGGCCGTTGCCCAGGGGCAACTCCAGGTCCATGAAGGCTTGTGCCTGGTGGGCGGCGGGGACGAAATCTTCGCGGCGCACGGCCGACAACAGGCCCAGCACCGAGGTGTCCAGGACATCCCAGGGGCGGATCTGTTGCTCGATCATGTTGAAGCGGGCTTGTTCGACGTTCATGCTGGGCATCCTACGGGAGACGATATGGGGAGGGAATGCGGGGAAAACTGAGATTTTAAGAACACCCACCTGAATCAGGGAGGGGTTCGTGCGGGTGCGGTGGCGTATTCGTCACGCCTGAGGCCGAACCTCCAGGCCGCGCAAGAGCAGTTCGATCTGCGTTTGCATGAAACGCTCGGGGTCCAGCGGCACCGGGTTGGCGGCGCAAACGGCCGTGCACTGGCGGTAAAGCACCAGGAACTGTGCCGGTGCGATCAGGGCCTGCACGACCGAGGTGACGTCCATGGGCCTGAATTCACCCCGGTCGATGCCGCGTTGCACCACGCGGGCCAGCAGCGCGTGGCTGGGCGCCACGACCTCGTCCACGTAGTACTGGGCCAGGTCGGGGAAGGCCGAGGCCTCGCTCATGATCAGGATCATCAACGCGGCGGCTTTGGACGAGCCTACCTGTGTCCACCAGGTGTGGGCCAGCAAGGGCAGCAACTCCGAGGCGGGGCCATCGAAGCGGTCGGCCATGTCCGTGCCCACGGCAATCACCTGGGCCAGGTAGGTGTGCACGACCGCCTTGAACAGCGCGTCCTTGCTGGGGTAGTAGAGGTAGAGCGTGCCTTTGGAGACACCGGCCAGCCGGGCGACGTCTTCGGTGCGGGTGGCGGCCAGGCCCTTTTCAACGAACAGGCCGAGCGCGGCTTCCAGCAACTCGTGTGGCCGAGCGGCCTTGCGGCGCTGGCGCACGCCGGGCAGGCGTTGGGCGATGGCCGTGACCGTCGCACCCACTGCCGCACCAATGGGGCAGGCCGGGGTGTCGTCCACGGCCTGGGCGGGCGAGGGCAATGCGGGCAGGGAAGGGCGGCTCAAGGTGGACTCAGGGGCAAACGCTGGCGCCTGGGCGCGGCGGTCCGGTCAACTGACCGACGGGTCATTAATGTAGCCTCGCCCTTGACGGCTGGTCAATGCGGGCTGCGCCATCGTGGCCATGCGGCGCCATGCCAGGCGCGGCGCACCGCCAACATCATGAATAATCAGGCGCCATGAGCCGACCCCAAGCCCTCCCTCGCGACGCCTACGCCCACTTCAGCCGCATCACCACGCGCTGGATGGACAACGACATCTACGGCCACGTCAACAACGTGACCTACTACAGCTACTTCGACACGGCGGTCAACCGCTACCTGATCGAAGCGGGCGTGCTGGACATCCATGCCGGCGAGGTCATCGGCCTGGTCATCGAGACGCACTGCAACTACTTCGCGCCCCTGGCCTTCCCGCGCAATGTGGACGCCGGCATCCGCGTGGCCCACATCGGCAAAAGCAGCGTGCGCTACGAGATTGGCCTGTTCGAAGAGGGCGAGCCCCTGGCCGCGGCCTGCGGGCATTTCGTGCACGTTTATGTGGGCCGCGACAGTCGCCGCCCCACCCCCTTGCCCGAGGCCTTCGTGGCGGCCCTGCAGGTCCTGGTGCCTGTGAGCGGCGCCTGACGGTTGACCTCATCTGATATTTAATGTCGTCAGATGATGGTGGGGTGGGCATCCCCTTTGGGCCGTTGACCCAAGGGGTTTCCCGGGGTGGGTGAGAGCGCGACAGGCCGCAAAGCCGTCTATGATTTTTGGTCTGATCTGGTTGTAAGCGTTTTCAAATTCGCCGGCAGGTCGGTTCGAACATCCCAGCGTTTTCTGTCTTCCGGAGGTCCCCCATGAGCCTGATGGGCAACATGATGCACATGCCCTTGATGATTTCGTCCCTGCTGACGCACGCTGCGCGGCACAACGGCGACATCGAAATCGTGTCCAAGCGCGTGGAAGGTGACATGCACCGCTCCACCTGGGCCGAAGTCGAGCTGCGCTCGCGCAAGCTCGCTCAGGCCCTGGACCGCCTGGGCCTGGAAGCCGGTGACTGTGTCGGCACCCTGGCCTGGAACGGCTACCGCCACATGGAGATCTACTTCGCTGTGTCCGGCTCGCAGCGCGTCTGTCACACCATCAACCCGCGCCTGTTCCCGCAGCAAGTCGCCTGGATCGTCGGCGATGCGAAGGACAAAGCCATCTTCGTGGACATCAACATCTTCCCGCTGGTGGACAAGCTGGCCCCGATGATGCCCACCGTCAAGCACGTGATCGTCATGTGTGGTCGCGAGCACATGCCCAAGGAATCGTCGATTCCCAACCTGCTGTGCTACGAAGAGCTGATCGCTGCCGAAGACGGCAACTACAGCTGGCCTTCGTTCGACGAGAACACCGCAGCTTCCATTTGCTACACCTCGGGCACGACCGGCAACCCCAAGGGCGCCATCTACTCGCACCGCTCGACCGTGCTGCACGCCTTCGCGGCTGCGCTGCCGGACGCCATGGCCATCAAGGCCACCGACGTCATCCTGCCCGTGGTGCCCATGTTCCACGTCAACGCCTGGGGCCTGCCGTACGCCGCCGCCATGGTGGGTTGCAAGCTGGTGTTCCCTGGCCACCACCTCGATGGCGCCTCGCTCTTCAACCTGTTCGAAGAAGAGAAGGTCACGATGTCGGCTGGCGTGCCGACCATCTGGCTGGGCCTGCTCAACCACGTCAAGACGAACAACCTGAAGTTCAGCACCTTCAAGGCCACGGTGATCGGCGGCGCGGCCTGCCCGCCGGCCATGATCCGCACCTTCGAGAACGACTATGGCGTCGAGGTCATCCACGCCTGGGGCATGACCGAGCTGTCGCCCCTGGGCACGCTGGGTCGCCTCAAGTCCAAGCACGCCAACCTGCCGACCGAAGCCAAGCAGAAGATCCTGGAGAAGCAGGGCAAGTCGGTGTTCGGCATCGACATGCGCATCGTTGACGGCGAAGGCAAGGTCCTGCCCTGGGACGGCAAGGCCGCCGGCGACCTGGAGGTCAAGGGCCACTGGGTGGTCAATGGCTACTTCAACATCGACAAGTCGCCGCTGCACGACGGCTGGTTCCCCACGGGTGACGTGGCCACCATTGACCCGGACGGCTATATGCAGATCACCGACCGCAGCAAGGACGTGATCAAGTCCGGCGGCGAATGGATCAGCTCCATCGACGTGGAAAACATTGCCATGGCCAATCCCGGCGTGGCCATGGCGGCCTGCATTGGCGTGAAACACCCCAAATGGGACGAGCGTCCGGTGGTGGTGGTGGTCAAGCGAGCCCAAGCCGACTTGAGCAAGGAGGAGCTCTTGGCGTTTTACAAGGGGAAGGTGGCGAGTTGGCAGATTCCAGACGATGTCATCTTTGTCGAGAGCATTCCTTTGGGTGCGACGGGTAAAATGCTCAAAACACGAATTCGTGAAATGCTGGCCGACTACCGTTTGCCACTTTGATTTCCGAGCAAACCATTGCCACAGTTGACGCAAGCCCTCTGTGAGTATTGCCCATTGGGTGCCCCTCATTCAACGCCATGACTTTACACGCCAAGCACAATTCACGCGAATATTCATCCCTTGAGCCTCGAGCCCATAACTTGGCAGATACAAACCCCTCAGAGCAAGTGGACCGACAAGCGGCTTATGAGCGCTTTGTCAAGGACTTTGGCGCCTTCATTCCCTTTGCTTTTTATCTGGGGTTTGAACTCGATCGTTTTGAGGGTGGAGAGTCGGTGCTTTTGTACACCCCGACTGCCGATCACTTCAATTCACTGGAGATGACGCATGGCGGTGCTTTGATGACCTTGATGGATGTGGCCATGGCTTGCGCGGCCCGAAGTGTCGCCCCAACACTGCGGGTGGTCACGATCGAGATGAAAAGCACTTTTATTAGTCCTGCCAATGGAGCGCTGCAAGCCAAAGGATATCTCTTGCATCGCTCGAGCAAAATGGCCTTCGTGGAAGCCAAAGTCTATGATGCGCAGCATGTTCTTTGTGCCCATGGAACGGGCACCTTCCGTTATGTGACACCGCGATGACATATTTCGGCCGTTGAATAGCCACCAGCGCGCTTTCTTCATATTATGATTGAAGGTCAATCGATACGAACGATGGATCACAGCGCTACAATGCCCGTGAGG
>CAIQIL010000069.1 GCA_903871865.1 uncultured Burkholderiales bacterium | reverse complement strand
CTGGGGCCCTGCATGCTGCACAACCCCAGCTACGACTTCAACGACACGCTCATCCCTTTGGGGGCGACGCTGTGGGTCAAGCTGGTCGAGCGCTGGCTGGCGCGGGCCTGAGTCCCCGGCGCACCGGCTCAATCCAAGGGCTCAATCCCAGGCGATGCGGTTCCACTGCAGGGCGCGGCTGCGCCAGTGTTCCTCGATGCTCTGCACGAAGTCGGGCCGCACGAGCTTAGCGCGCTGCAGCAGCCAATCGGCGTCTTCGTGGCGCACCACCACGCCTTCGAGCGAGCCCTCGCGGTAATGGCTGCGGTGGGTCTGCACCCATTCGGTCAACTCGGGCAGCGAGGTCTGGCCTGAGCTGACGCGCGGCACCTCGCGCAGGCCCAGCTTCGTGGCCAGCGCATGGCGGCGGCGGGTGCTCCAGAAGCGCTGCTCGGCGCGGTCGTACACATCGAAGGCCAGGAACCAGTCGGGCAAAGCGGCGTAGTCCAGCGAGTGCTGGGCGGCACACCATTCACCGAACAGCATCAGTGTGTCGCCCAGGGCATCGAAGAGCTCGCCTTCGCGCACGCTCAGCCACTCGTCCAGGCGCGTGAACTGGCCGCCATAGGGCTTGTTGAGGTACTGGCCGCGGTTCTGCACGTGCAACACGCCTTCGCTGGAAAACGAGATGCCCATGTTGGCGCCGTCGAGCTTTTCCTCGACGACCACGGCATGGTGCAGCAAGGCCCGGGCCTCGTCGGGCGACAGCACCTTGTCGTCGCGCGGCGTGCCGCTGGCCAGCCAGGCCAGGTGGGGCGTGTGGGGGAAGCGGAAGAAATCGTGGGCGCTGGAGGGGGTGTTCGTGGCGGTGTTCATGGCAAGGCTCCGGGCTCAGCGGCCGAACTTGTGCAGGTGGAATTGGTGGGCCTCGCAGTCGCACAGGAAGTGCACGGCCACGCCGAAATCGGCCAGGCAGGGCGCCCAGTCCACCCATTTGGAATCGGCCGCCTGCAGGATGGGCGGGTGCTGCGGGTGGCTGCAGGCCACGGCCACGAACTTGCGGTCGGCCGGGTCGAAGTCCCAGAGGCGCTCGTCGTGCGGAAAGTGGCGAAAGCCCCAGACCGGATCGGCTTCCAGGTGCACCAACTCGCAGCGGCTGGCGTCGTTGACGTGGTGCAGCACCCAGCGCACGAAGGCATCGCCCACGCCCTGCCCGGCTTGCGGGTCGGTCTTGTGGCGGTACTCGTGCAGGATCTCGAAGCCATCGTCCAGCACGATGCGGCCGTGCGCCATGATCTGGCCCAGCCAGTCGCGGCAGGTCTGCACGCAGGCAGCGGACACCGCCGGGTGCTGGCCGTTGGCCACGAGGATGACGTTGGTGTCCACCACGCACAACTCGGCGAAGGCCGGCAGGGCATGGGGCGGTGGGACAGGCGGCTTCATGGCCCGATTCTGCCTCGCGTCGCGGGTATCCTTGGTGCCCATGTACGCCTCGTATTTCGGACTCAGGCAGGCGCCCTTCTCCATCGCGCCCGACCCGCGCTACCTCTTCATGAGCGAACGCCACCGCGAAGCGCTGGCTCACTTGCTTTATGGCGTGGGTGGCGGGGGTGGCTTCGTGCTGCTGACGGGCGAAATCGGTGCGGGCAAGACCACGGTCTGCCGCTGCTTCCTGGAGCAGATCCCGCGCCGCTGCAACGTGGCCTACATCTTCAACCCCAAGCTCAATGCCGCGGAGTTGCTGCAGGCCATCTGCGACGAGTTCCGCATCCCCGTCGCACCCGATGCCTCGGGCCAGGCCTCGATGAAGGCGCATGTCGATGCGCTCAACGAGTACCTGCTGAAAACGCACGCGGTGGGTCAGAACAACGTCCTCATCATCGACGAGGCGCAGAACCTGTCCACCGAGGTGCTGGAGCAATTGCGCCTGCTGACCAACCTGGAGACCAACGAGCGCAAGCTGCTGCAGATCATCCTGATCGGCCAGCCGGAGTTGCGCCAGATCCTGGCCCAGCCCGAGTTGGAGCAATTGG
>CAIQIL010000068.1 GCA_903871865.1 uncultured Burkholderiales bacterium | reverse complement strand
GCTTTGGCGGCAAGGTCAAGTCCTTCGATGCGGCCAAGGCCAAGGCCGTCAAGGGCGTGGTGGATGTCGTGGCCATCCCCAGCGGCGTGGCCGTGCTGGCCCGCGACACCTGGAGCGCCAAGAAGGGCCGCGATGCCCTGGTGGTCACGTGGGACGACAGCGCCGCCTTCAAGCTGAGCAGCGACGCCCAGCGCCGGCGCTACCGCGAGCTCGCCGCCACCCCGGGCCTGATCGCCCGCCAGGATGGCCAGGCCGATGCCGCGCTGGCCCAGGCCCCGAAAGCAGGCGCCGGCCGCGTCATCAGCGCCAGCCTGGACTTCCCCTACTTGGCCCATGCCGCGATGGAGCCCATCAACTGCGTGGTGCAGCGCACCGAGGCGGGTTGCGATGTCTGGAACGGCGAGCAGATGCACACGGGCGACCAGTTCGCCCTGGCCAAGCTCTTTGGCATCGCGCCCGAGCAGGTCACCATCCACACCCTGTACGCCGGTGGCAGCTTCGGTCGCCGTGCCAGCAAGGACGCCGACTACGTCCGCGAGGCCGCCAGCATCGTCCAGGCCTCGGGCACCAAGGCGCCGGTCAAGATGGTCTGGCTGCGCGAAGACGACATGAAGGGCGGCCAGTACCGCCCCATGTTCCACCACCGCCTGGAGGCCACCTTGTCGCCTCAGGGTGAGATCTCGGCGTGGCGCCACCGCTTGGTGGGGCAGTCCATCGCGGCGGGCTCGCCCTTCGAGTCGGTGATGGTCAAGAACGGCGTCGATGCCTTGTCGGTGGAGGGCGCCTCCACGCTGCCCTACGCCATCCCGAACCTGCAGGTCGAGCTGCACACGCCCCAGGACATCGGCGTGCCGGTGTTGTGGTGGCGCTCGGTGGGCTCGACCCACACCGCCTACGCCACGGAAACCTTCCTGGACGCGCTGGCCACCGAGGCCAAGCAGGACCCGGTGGCCTGGCGCCTGAAGATGCTGGACAAGCACCCGCGCCACGCCGCCGTGCTGGCCCTGGTGGCCGACAAAGCCGCTTGGGGCAAGCCGCTGGCCAAGGGCAAGAAGGGCGAGCGCCGTGGCCGTGGCGTGGCCCTGCACGAGTCCTTCGGCACGGTGGTGGCCCAGGTGGCCGAGGTCACCGTGTCGCGCGATGGCAGCTTCCACGTCGACCGCGTCGTGACGGCGGTGGACTGCGGCGTGGCCATCAACCCGGACAACGTCCGCGCCCAGGTAGAGGGCTCGGTGGGCTTCGCGCTGTCGGCGGCCCTGCACGGCGAGATCACGCTCAAGGACGGCGTGGTCGAGCAGTCCAACTTCGGCGACTACGCGCCCATCCGCATCCAGGAGATGCCCAAGGTCGAGGTGCACATCGTGCCTTCGGCGAACAAGCCTTCGGGCATCGGCGAGCCGGCCGTGCCGCCCGTGGCACCGGCCGTGGCCAATGCCCTGGCCGCGGCCACCGGCAAGCGTGCCTGGCGCCTGCCGCTGCAAACCGCGCAGTTCAAGGCCTGAGCCATGCACAGCCAGGACGGGCAGGTGCTCGATGCCTTGCAGCGCTGGGCGGCCGAAGGCCATGGTGCGGCGCTGGTCACGGTGGTGCGGACCTGGGGTTCGGCGCCCCGTCCGCCCGGTGCCTGGATGGCGCTGCGCGACGACGGGCTCGTGCAGGGTTCGGTCTCGGGGGGGTGCATCGAAGACGACCTCGTGGTGCGCATGCGCGCCGGTGAGTTCGCCGGCCCACCGGTGCTGCAACGCTATGGCGTGACGCAGGACGAGGCCGCGCGCTTCGGCCTGCCCTGCGGTGGCACGCTGGAGCTGTTGATCGAACCCGCGCCCGATGTGGCCAGCTTGCGTGTGCTGTCCGAGCGCTTGCGCGAAGGGCGCCTGATGCGCCGCACGGTGGACGTGGCCACGGGCACGGTCACCCTGGACGATGCCTGCCGTGGCGACACGCTGCAGTGGGACGGCCAGCGCCTGTCCACGGTGCACGGGCCGCGCTGGCGCCTGCTCATCATCGGGGCGGGGCAGATCGCGCGTTACCTCGCGCCCATGGCCATCGCGCTGGACCACGCCGTCAGCGTGTGCGACCCGCGCGAGGAATACGCGCTGGAGTGGGACGTGGCCGGTGCGCCCTGCTTGCCGGGCATGCCCGACGACGTGGTGCTGGCCTTCCAGCCCGATCCGCACACGGCCATCGTGGCGCTCACGCACGACCCCAAGCTCGACGACATGGCCTTGCTGGAGGCGCTCAAATCGCCCGCGTTCTACGTGGGGGCGCTGGGTTCGCGCGTGAACAACGCGGCGCGGCGCGAACGCCTGCGCCAGCACTTCGACCTCTCGGACGAGGAGGTGGCGCGCTTGCACGGGCCCGCGGGCCTGCACATCGGCAGCCACACGCCGCCGGAGATCGCGCTGGCGATCGTCGCCGAGATGACCGCCGTGCGGCGCGGGGTGCCGCTGGACGGGACGCTGGCGGACTGGTCGGGCTCAGACACCGCCTGCCGCGTGAATGCATAGG
>CAIQIL010000067.1 GCA_903871865.1 uncultured Burkholderiales bacterium | reverse complement strand
GTGGGGCCGCGCCCGCGAACAGGCCCTGGGCGATACCGTGCAGTGGACGAACCCCGAAGCGGTGGCGCAGGCCCTGGCCGAAGGCCGCGGCCTCTTGCTGCTGACGCCCCACCAGGGTTGTTTCGAGGTCACCGCGCAGGCCTACGCCGAGCGATTCGGTGCGCAGCAACCCATCACGGCGCTGTACCGCCCGGCCAAACAGGCCTGGCTGGCCGAGATGATGAAGAACGCCCGCAACCGCCCGGGCATGCTGACCAGCCCGGCCACGCTCAGCGGCGTGCGCCAGATGCTGCGCGCGCTGAAATCGGGCCAGACCGTGGGCCTGCTGCCCGACCAGGTGCCGCCCGAAGGCATGGGCGTGTGGGCGCCCTTTTTCGGCCGCGAGGCCTACACGATGACGATGGCCGCCAAGCTGGTCGCCCAGACGCGTTGCGCCGTCGTGCTGCTGCGCGGCGAGCGCCTGGGTCCGCTGGCCCGCTGGCACCGCGGCTGCGCGTACGTGGTGCATGCGACGCGGGTGTCGCCCGAAACGGAAAGCCTGCTGGCCGCGGGCGATGCGGCACAATCCGCAGCCGCCATCAACCAGCTCATGGAAAGCCTCATCATGCAAGCGCCCGAGCAGTACCTGTGGGGCTACAACCGCTACAAGGGCCCGCGCGCCGAGATCCTGACCTCGGCCACGCCAGCGAACAGCAACGAGGGCCGCGCATGAGCGCCAGCGCGCGCCTGGGGCTGTGGGCGCAGGAAACGGCCAAGGAGGGCGGCATCCGCATCGGCCTGGGCCTGCTGTGGCTGCTGCACTGGCTGCCCCTGCCGCTGCTGGCCGCCCTGGCGCGGGGCACAGGCGCCCTGCTCTACCGCCTGGCGGGCTCGCGCCGCAAAGTCGGCCTGCGCAACCTCGAACTGTGCTTCCCCGCCATGCCCGTGGCCGAGCGCAAAGCCCTGCTGAAGCAGCACTTCCAGTGGCTGACGCAAAGCCTGCTGGACCGCGCCGTGCTGTGGTGGGCACCGGCCGCGCGCATCCAGGGCCTGATCCAGGTCGAGGGCGACATCGGCTTGGCAGAGCGCGTCTGGCGCGAAGAGGGCCGCGCCACCATGTGGCTGTGCCCGCACTTCGTCGGCCTGGACGTGGCCGGTGCGGCCATCCTGCTGTGCCAGAAGCAACCCGGCGCGTCCATTTACCAGACACAAAGCCACCCCCTGCTCGACCGCCTGATGAAGCAGGGCCGCCTGCGTTTCGGTGACGCGGAAATCTTCCCGCGCCAGGACTCGATCAAGCCGCTGCTGCGCGCCATCAAGGTCGGCCGGGGCTTTTTCAACCTGCCCGACATGGACTTCGGCATGCAGGACGCCGCCTTCGTGCCCTTCTTCGGCGTGCCTGCGGCCACCCTGCTGGCACCCTCGCGCATGTCGCGCATGCTGAACATGGTGGTGCAACCGGTGATTGCCGAGCTGCTGCCGGGCGGGCGCGGCTGGAAGGTGAACTTCCTACCGCCGCTGGCCGGCTTCCCCACGCCCGATGCCGAGGCCGACACCCTGGCGCTGAACCGCTTCATCGAAGGCGAGATCCTGAAAAAGCCGGCCCAGTACCTCTGGGTGCACAAGCGCTTCAAGACCCGTCCGCCGGGCGAAGCCGGGCTGTACTGACGCGCCCCATTGACCCGCATCAATTCCCGCGGACAACCCTGATTCAAGTTGCGCCCCGACGCGCCGATACCAGAACACGTTGTCAGAGAACCACCCCCGTGGTTCCAATCAAACGAGGAGTTCGGGTTCATGAACTGGATCACATGGCTGCGGGGCTTTTCCATCCGGTCCCGACTGATCGCCTGCATGGCACTGGTGGTGGCGATCGGCACCATCGTGGGCGCGGGCATGAGCTGGCGCCTGCTGTCGCTCAAAGGCGAGTTCGACACCTTCGCGCAGCAGGAATTCACCGCCACCCAGCGCATGGCGACGCTGGCACTGAACCTCGGCAAGCTGCGCGGCCACGAGAAGGCCGCCATCATCAACACCGGGGATTCGGTCACGGCCGAAAGCCATTTCAAGGCGTGGAAAGTGGCGCTGACGGATTCGGGCAAGGCCGCACAGGACCTGGTCGCGGCCGCACCCAACGCGCAAATCCGCGACGAGGCCGCATCGCTCAAAGGCAAGCTGGAAACCTACGGCAAGGGCCTGACGCCCACGCTGGAGCTGATCGTCTCCAACGCCTTGGGCTCGTCGGCCGAGGCCTACCAATCGAGTGAACCCGCCCGCGCCGAGGCCGACCAGGTCGAGGCGATTGCCGCCAAGCTCAACGGCGAGGTCACCGAAGTGGCCGACCGCCACCGCGATGCCGTCGCCGACGAAGTCACCGCCGCCATCACCTCGCTGTGGGCCCTGCTGATGTCGCCCGGCATCATCTTCCTGCCGCTGATGGGCGCCACCATCTACTCGATCACCCGCCCGCTCAAGCGCGCCGAAGACATCACCCAGGCC
>CAIQIL010000066.1 GCA_903871865.1 uncultured Burkholderiales bacterium | reverse complement strand
GTGCCAGGAACACGGCCGACAGCAGCACGAACGCCGCCCCGGGGTGGTCGATGGCGAAGTGGACCGCGTACATCGGGTTGACCGCCTGCAGCACCATGGGGTTGAGCGCGATGCCCTGCACGCCCATGACGGCCAGCGTCAGGAACCACAGCACCGTGATCGGGCCGAAGAAGGTGCCGACGCTGCTGGTGCCTTTTTTCTGGATGAGGAAGAGGCCGATCAGGATGCCGATGGTGATGGGCTCGATGAAGTGCTCGAAGCGCGGCGTGGCCACGCTGATGCCTTCCACCGCCGACAGCACCGAGATGGCCGGCGTGATGATGGCGTCGCCGTAAAACAGCGCGGCGGCAAACACCCCGGCGCTGACCACCAGCAGCGACCTGCGTGGCGCATCGTGCGTGATGCGGTGGGCCAGGGCGGTCAGTGCCAGCACGCCGCCTTCGCCGTCGTTGTCGTACTTCAGCACGACCCACACGTACTTGATGGACACGATGATGAGCACCGCCCACAGCAGCGCCGACAGCGTGGCCAGCACGTTCTCGGGCGTCACCGCCATGGCGTGGGGGCCGTTGAAAGCCTCCTTGAAGGCGTAGAGCGGGCTGGTGCCGATGTCGCCGAAGACGACGCCAAGCGCGGCCAGGGTCAGGGCGCCGAGGCCTGTCTTGCCATGGCCGTGCGCATGGTCTTGGGGCGTCGGCAGGGTGCCGAGCGTGGTGGCGGGAGCGTCGCTGGAGGACATGGGTTCAGTCTCCTGAGAGGAAGCGGTAGCCCACGCCGACTTCGGTGAGGAAGTGGCGCGGTTGGGCGGGATCGTCTTCGAGCTTGTGGCGCAGGTGGCCCACATAAATCCGCAGGTAGTGGGCGCTGTCGGCGTACGCCGGCCCCCAGACTTCCTTGAGCAGCTGCCGGTGCGTCATCACCTTGCCGGCATGGGCCAGCAGGACGCACAGCAGGCGGTACTCGATGGGTGTCAGGTGCACCGGCGTGTCGTCACGCAGGACCTGGCGGCGCACGAAGTCCACGTGCACGCGGCCAAAGCGCAGGTCGGGCGATTCGATCTCGCTGCCCTGGCGGGAGCGGCGCAGCATGGCGCGCACGCGGGCCAGCAACTCGCCCACCGAAAAAGGCTTGGTGAGGTAGTCGTCTGCACCGGCGTCGAGCACGTCGATCTTGTCTTCCTCGGCGGCGCGGGCAGACAGCACCAGCACGGGCATGCTCGACCAGGTGCGCAGGTCGCGCACGAAACGCAGGCCATCGGCATCGGGCAGGCCCAGGTCGAGGACGACCAGGTCGGGCTTGCGCGTGCCTGCTTCGATCAGGCCTTGCTGCACGGTGCTGGCCTCGGCCACGCGGCAGCCATCGCCTTCCAGCGCGGCGCGCACGAAGCGGCGGATGTGGGGGTCGTCTTCGACCAGCAGGATGGTGGGGGCGTTGCTCATGGCTGCTCGGGCTCGATCGTCGGCGGGGTACCCAGAGGCAGGCGCATGCACACCTCGGCGCCGCCGTCTTCGGGGTTGCGCGCCTCGATGTGGCCGCCATGGGCTTCCACGATCACCTTGCAGATGGCCAGGCCCAGCCCCATGCCCGGGACATGGCTTTCGGGCTCGCCACGCGCAAACAGCGCGAAGACTTCCTGCAGGCGTGCGGGCGGGAAGCCGCTGCCCGCGTTGCGCACGCGCACCAGCAGGTGTTCGGCCTCGGCCGCCAGCGTGATGCGGATGTCGGTGTCGGGTGGGGCGTACTTCGCGGCGTTGTCCAGCAGGTTGCCGAACACGCGCTCCATGAGCACGGCGTCCAGCTGCACCAGGGGCAGATCGGGGGGCAGGTCCACGGCCACGCGGTGGCGCGCCAGGGCGGTGCCCAGCAGCTGGATGCTGGCGCCAATCACGTCCTCGACGGGTTGCCAGGCCAGGCGCAGCGGCAGGTGGTTGCGTTGGCCTTGCAGGCTGGCTTGCAAGCGGGCCATGTCAAGCAGCTTGCTGACCATCTCGTGCAGGCGAAGCGCCTGGCCGCGCAGGGCTTCGGCCATCTCTTGCGCTTGCGGCGACAGCGGTGGTTGCAGCAGGCTCAGGGTTTCGGCCATGCCCACCAAGGCGGTCAGCGGCGTGCGGACGTCGTGTGACAGCGCTGACAAGATGGCGTTGCGCAGCCTTTCGGTGCGCACCTCCAGCTCGGTCTGGTGGGCCACATCGACGAAGTGCAGGCGCTCCAGCGCGGTGGCGGCCAAAGCGCCCACCGCGTCCAGCATGGCCGTGTGGTGGCGCAGGGTGGACGGGGCATCTGGCGTGTCGGGGCCAGCCGGTGCGGGCAGGCTGACCATCATCACGCCCCGGTTGCGGGTAGAGCCCGTCAGCGGCAGCAGCACGTGGTGGGTGCCTGCGCCGTTGCCGCCGCCTGGACCGTCCTGGACATGGTGAGCGTGGGGGCGCGCGCTGTCCTGGGCGATGGAGCGTGCCAGCAGGGTCAGGCTGGGCGAGGGCGCAGGGGCGCCCAAGCCCTCGCCCTGCAGCAGGACCAAGCCGTGCTCCGGGCCGGGCTGCCAGAGGTGCAGGTCGGCGCCCAGCTGGTCCTGCGCGAAGGCCTGCAGGTGGTGCAGGACCTGTTCGACCGTCAGGGCCCCGGCCAGCTGGTGTGCCAGGGCGTGCAGGGCCTGTGCACGCCGGGCAGCCTGTTGGGCCTCCTCGGCACGTTGGCGCATGCCGATGGCCAGGTGACCGATGACCAGGGCCACGGTGAGCATGACGGCGAAGGTCAGGAGGTACTGGATGTCGCTGACGGCGAAGGAAAAGCGCGGCGGCACATAGAAAAAGTCGAACAGCCCCACGCTGAGGAAAGACGCCATGACCGCCGGTCCGCGTCCCAGGCGTGCGGCCACCAGCACCACCGTCAGCAGGAAAAGCATGACCGCGTTGACGGGCTCCAGCCAGTCGTGCAGGGGCATGGTGAGCAGGGTGGTGGCGCCACAAGCTGCCGCGGCGAGGGGGTAATGCCAGCGGCGTTTTGACGCCAGGGGCGTGGGGGCAGGTGCAGGGGGGCGGGGCATGTCGCCAGTGTGGGTTGGGGCGCATTGCGGTGCAGCAAATTCTGGCAGCGTCGGCATAAAAAAGCCGTAAAGACCCGGATTGGCGCCATCGGTCGATGTGAAGAGTCGATGCCTAACCCGTTCAGGGGGTGTCGGCCAGGGTTTCCGATGCATCTGCCGCGCAGCGGCATCCGTAAAACACGGCATTGGAGACCCGCCATGCAGTACACCACTCCCTGCCGTCCGCCCGAAGCGAGCACTTTGTTGCATGTCATCGCGCTGCAGCAAGCCCTCGAAGAAGTGGCCACCCAGTCCGATTTCCTGGCCTGGGCCACGGGCCCTTTGCAGGCCGTGCTGCCCCACGCCAGCATGGCCTGTGGTGTGCTGCGCACTGACCGCGAAGGTGTGGTGCTGCGCCGGGTGCTGCAGCAGGGCTGGCCTCCCGGCTATTTCGATGCGCTGACCCTGGACGGCGGTCGATTCCGCAGCCCTGTCATCGGGCGATGGGCGCTGCAGCGCAAGCCCCAGATCGTGCGTGCGGAAGACACGGCCAGCCTGGGCGACACCCGCTGGCACGAGGTGTTCCACGACATGGGCTTGCACAACATGGCCGCCCACGGAGTGCTGGACCACAGCTCGCGTTCGGCCAGCTACTTCTGTTTGTCGCGCATGGAGGACGCCCCTGACGAGCAGACCGGGGCATTGCTGCGCCTGTTGACGCCGCACATGGCCCTGGCCCTGCAGCGGGCCTTGTTCGCCGAGGACATGGGCGAGGACCAGCAGCCGGCCTGGCTGCAGCGCCTGACCGAGCGCGAGCGCGTGGTGCTGCACTGGATGTGCCAGGGCAAGACCAACTGGGAGATCGCACGCATCTGCGGGCGCAGCGAACACACCATCAAGAACCAGGTCGAGAGCGTGCGGCAGAAGCTGCGCGTCAGCAACCGCACGCAGGCCTGTGCCATGGCCTCGGATGTGGATTTGCTAACCCAAGAGGGCTAGTTGTGGCCAAAGCACCGTTCCGATCTTCGGGTTGGGGGCCGATCGGGCTGAAAGCAGCCCGTCGCAACAGCCGGCGCCTGCTGCGGCGCAGCCTGCTGGCCTGCCTGCTGGGCATGGTGGCGGTGACGCTGTTCGGGGTGTCGCCTTTGTCGGGCCTGCCACGGTCAGAAGCGTTCAGCCCTGAGGCTGCAGGGCTGTCTGGTGCTCCAGCAGGGCCTGCAGCACCAGCGCGTCCAGGCCGCTGGCCTCGCCTTGCCGGGCGCGCTCCAGGATGAGCTTGCGCATGCGCGGCTCCCAGAATTTGCGCACATGGGTGGCGATGCCCTGGCGGGCCTCGGCGGCATCGGGGTAAGACTGGAAAAAGCTGCCAATCTGGTTGGCCATCTGGACGAGGTGGTCGGTGTTCATGGTCACGGCCTTTCGGGTTCACGGCGTGTGCAGGCCGAGGCGTTCGAGGTGGAGGCGTTCGGGGTGGGTGTAGGCCACGCAGTCCTGGCCCCGCACGAAGCCGGCCAGCGCGATGCCGGCGGCCAGGGCGGTGTCCACGGCGCGCGCGGTGGGCGCTGACACCGCGGCCAGCACCGAGACGCCGGCCATCGCCGTTTTGTGGACCATCTCGTAGCTGGCCCGGCTGCTGATGGCGATGAAGCCGGTGTCGGGCGCCAGGCGGGCCCGCACCATGGCACCCACGAGCTTGTCGAGGGCGTTGTGGCGACCGACGTCTTCGCGCACCAGTTGCACGGCGCCGTTCAGGTCGCAGAAAGCCGCGGCGTGCGTGGCCCCTGTGAGCTGTTGCAGGGGCTGCCAGTCGCGCAAGTGCGCCATGGCGCGCGCCAACGCGTCCGGCTTGACCGACCGAGGTCCCGGCGTCGGCACGGCACGGCAGGCGTCGGCCAGGCTGTCGGTGCCGCACAGGCCGCAGCCAGTGCGGCCTTCCAGGCTGCGGCGGCGGCCCTTGAGCCGCCATGCGCAGGCCGAGGACACGGTCATCTGCACCTCGATGCCCTGGGCCATGTGCGGGTCGTCTCCCACGGGCGACACCTCCACGCCGTGCAGTTCGTCCGGGCTCAGCAGCAGGCCCTCGGTCAGGCCGAAGCCGAGCGCGAAGTCTTCGAGGTCTTGCGGGCTGGCCATCATCACGGCGTGCGAGATGCCGTTGAACACCAGCGCCACCGGCACCTCCTCGGCCAGCCAGTCGCTGCGCTGCAGCACGCCATCGCGTCCCCGGTGCTCGGTGACGTGGACGGCGCGCGCACCCGCGGGTGGCTGCGAGGGACTGCCGAGCTTCATGGCGCCTCGGCGGTGGATTTCGCCCGGGCCAGGTGGCCGAGCTGCTCGCGGTTGAAGGCCACGTAGCGTTCTTGCCATTCCGAGGGCTGCGCCACGGCCACGACCTGCACCGCGGTCACCTTGTACTCGGGGCAGTTGGTGGCCCAGTCGGAGGCGTCGGTGGTGATGACGTTGGCGCCCGATTCGGGGAAGTGGAAGGTCGTGTAGACCACGCCGGGCTGCATGCGCTCGCTGATGAGGGCGCGCAGCACGGTGCGGCCCGCGCGGCTTTCGATGCCGACCCAGTCGCCATCCTTCACGCCACGCTCCTGGGCATCGTGCGGGTGCAGCTCCAGCACATCCTCGCTGTGCCAGGCGTTGTTGGGCGTGCGCCGCGTCTGAGCCCCGACGTTGTACTGCGACAGGATGCGTCCGGTGGTCAGCAGCAGCGGGAAGCGGCGGGTGACTTTCTCCGAGCTGGCCAGGTACTGCGTCGGGTAGAACTTGCCCTTGCCGCGCACGAAGCGGTCGATGTGCATGGTGGGGGTGCCTGCCTCTTCGGTGTCGTCGTTGCAAGGCCATTGCACGCTGCCCAGGCGGTCGATCTTGGCGTAGCTGACGCCGGCGAAGCTGGGCGTCAGCGCGGCGATCTCCGCCATGATCTGCTCGGGGTGGGTGTAGTGCATCGGGTAGCCCAGGGCCTCCGACAGCTTCACCGTGGCTTCCCAGTCGGCGTAGCGCGCCAGTGGCGGCATCACCTGACGCACCCGAGAGATGCGGCGCTCGGCATTGGTGAAAGTGCCGTCCTTTTCCAGGAAAGATGAGCCCGGCAGGAAGACGTGGGCGTACTTCGCCGTCTCGTTGAGGAAGATGTCCTGCACGATGATGCATTCCATCTGCGACAGCGCTTCGGCCACATGCTGGGTGTTGGGGTCGGACTGGACGATGTCTTCGCCCTGGCAGTACAGCGCCTTGAATTCGCC
>CAIQIL010000065.1 GCA_903871865.1 uncultured Burkholderiales bacterium | reverse complement strand
CTGTCGGGCGGCATGCAGATGCGGGTGTCGATCGCGCGGGGCCTGGTCACCCGCCCGCGCCTGCTGCTGATGGACGAACCCTTCGGCGCGCTCGACGAAATCACCCGCCACCGCCTCGATGCCGACCTGCTGGCGCTGTGGCGCGCACAGGGTCTCACCGTGGTCTTCGTCACGCACAGCCTGAGCGAGGCCGCCTACCTGTCGTCGCGCGTGGTCGTCATGGCACCGCGCCCCGGCCGCATCGTCGGTGACATCGCCCTGAGCACGCCCTGGCCGCGCGAAGCCCACCACCGCACCAGCCCAGGCTTCAACGACGTGGTGCGGCGCCTGGAAGAAGCCTTGGCCGCCACCGGCGATGGCACCGCGCCCCAGTCATCGCCCCAGTCATCGCCACAGCCGTCTTGAGCAGCACTGAGCCGCCCCATGCCCCACGACGCCATCACCGCCCATGCCCCCCGCCCAGCCCATGCCAGCACCCTGGGCGCCAGGCTGATCCGCCTGCCCTGGCTGCTGCCCCTGTGCGTGGCTGCGCTGCTGCTGGGCGGCTGGCAAGCCTGGGTCACGGTCGCCGACATCCCGCCCTACCTGCTGCCCTCGCCCTGGCGCATCGCCCAGACCCTGGCCAGCGACTGGGGCCTGTTGAGCGCCGCCTGGTGGGTGACGGTGAAGATCACGCTGTGGGCCTTTGCCTGCGCGGCGCTGCTGGGCATGGGCGTGGCCTTCGCCTTCGTACAAAGCCGCTGGATCGAGGCGGCCTTCTTCCCCTACGCCGTGCTGCTGCAGGTCACGCCCATCGTGGCCATCGCGCCGCTCATCATCATCTGGGTGAAAGACCCGACGTGGTCGCTGGTGCTGTGCGCCACGCTGGTGGCACTCTTCCCCATCATCGCCAACACCACGCAAGGGCTGCGCAGCGTCTCGCCCGGCCTGGCCGCGTATTTCGAGCTGCAAGGCGCCAGCCGGTGGCAAATGCTGTGGCGGCTGCGGCTGCCCTCGGCCCTGCCCTACGTGCTCACAGGCTGGCGCATCTCCGGCGGGCTGGCGCTCATTGGCGCGGTGGTCGCGGAGTTCGTGGCGGGCACGGGCGGCACGGCCACCGGCCTGGCGTACCAGATCCTGCAATCGGGCTACCAGCTCGACATCCCACGCATGTTCGCCGCGCTCACCCTGGTCACCCTGACAGGGGTCGCGCAGTTCGGCCTGCTGTCGGCCCTGTCACGCCGGGTGCTGGCCGGCTGGCACGACAGCGAGGTGCTGGGCTGATGCTGGGCTGAACGCCGGGCTCAACCCACCCAGAGCTTGCGCCAGCCCTCGTGGCCCAGCTTGTTCAGGGTCTCGATGTTGGTCTCAAAGATGGATTCGGCCTCGGGGAAGGCCGCCACCGCCTTGTCCAGGCTCTCCTCGCGGATGATGTGCAGCGTGGGGTAAGGCGAGCGGTTGGTGAAGTTGCCGATGTCGTCGGCAGCGGCATCCGCGAACTGGTAGTCCGGGTGAAAGCTGGCGACTTGCAAGACGCCATCGAGCTCCAGGGCTTCCAGCGCCGCATCGGCCAGGTCCAGGAAGTCGTTGAAGTCCAGGAAGTCCTGCAGGGCTTCGGGGTGGATCAGCAAGGTGGTGTCCACCGCCTCGGGGTCGGCCTCGGCCAGGAACTGCAATTCCGCCACCAGGTCGTCCAGCAGGGCTTCGGGCGTGGTCGCCTCGGACACCGTCCAACGGATCTGCTCTTTGACGTGCACGGCCTTGGCGAACGGGCACAGGTTGAGGCCAATCACGGCGCGCTCCATCCAGCGGCGGGTATCGGCGATGATGGCATCTTGGTCGAGGTTCATGCCCGCATTGTCGCTGGGAACATGCGCCCTTTCGCTCCCTTTCACGCCCCTGCGCGCGCCCTCGCCCAGCCCGCCATCCCGCGCTGCCACACCCGCCCTTGCCCGAGACGCTCACGCCCATGTCGGAGACACACCCGCTTTTCCCCGTGGCTTCCGCCCTGTCCGCCAACCCCACGATGCGCGAGCTGTCCTGCCACGCGCCGCACATCGGCCGGCTCGATGCCATCCAGCTGCGCCCCGCCAGGCTGCAAGCCGTTCGGTCGGTGGATTCGGCCATCGCGCTGGTGGACCAAGGCCTGCAAGGCGACCGCTCGGCCGCACGCGCGCCCAGTCGGCCAGGCGGCAGCAAGCGGCAAGTCACGCTGATGCAGGCCGAGCACCTCGGTGTGATCGCCGCGCTCGCGCACCGGGACCGCGTGGACGCTGCCGCCTTGCGCCGCAACCTGCTGGTCTCCGGCCTCAACCTCGTGGCCTGCAAAGCCTTGTTCAAAGACACGCCCTTGCTGCTGTGCATCGGCGCCGAGGTGCAACTGGAACTCACCGGCCCCTGTGAGCCCTGTTCGCGCATGGAGGCCGTGCTGGGCCCCGGCGGCTACCACGCCATGCGCGGCCACGGCGGCATGACGGCCCGCGTGCTGCGCGGGGGTGTCTTGCGTGTGGGCGATGCCGTGCGCTGCCTGCCCGGCTGAGCACCGCTGGCCTGGGCCACATGGCATGGCCCTTGCATCAAGTTGGTGCATCGGCCACCCGCTGGCCTCCACCCCATCCCGACAACCATCCCCGCACCCCAAGGGCCCATGATCTGGCACGGCCAACTGCACCTGAACTACACCCACGACGGCACGCGCACCACCGCGCTGGACCGCCACACAGGCCCCTTGCGCGTGCTGCAGCGCCTCTACCCGGAAGGTCCCGGCGTCTGCCACCACGTGCTGGTGCACCCCCCTGGCGGCATCGCCGGCGGTGACGTGCTCGATGTGCACGTGCACATGGCAGAGGGCAGCCACGCCCTGATCACCACCCCCGGCGCCACCCGCTTCTACAAAAGCCAGGGGGACGAGGCCGTGCAAAGCCTGCATGCCCGCCTGTCGCCCGGCACCCGCCTGGAATGGCTGCCCCTGGAGACCCTGGCCTACCGCGGCTGCCGCGCGGTGAACCGCATGCGCTTCGACCTGACCCCCGGCGCCGAGATGATGGGCTGGGACGTGCTGGCCTTGGGGCTGCCCGCAGCCGGTGAGCACTTCGACGACCCCGCCTTCGCGCACGGGCGATTCACCCAGGAGATCCACCTGCCAGGCAGCTGGCTGGAGCGCGGCACCGTGGTCGCCGACGACGCCACGCTGCTCAACAGCCCACTGGGCTGGGACGGCCGCCGCGTCATGGCCACGCTGTGGTGGGCCAGCGGCGCCCCTGCATCGCTGGCACAGCGCGAGGCCTTGCTCCAGGCCGCCCGCGAACTGCAGGCCGACAGCCCCCTGGCCACCCACAGCGGCAGCACCAGCCCGAACGCCCAGGTGGTGGTCCTGCGCGTGCTGGCCGAGCGGGTCGAGCCGGCCATGGCCTTGCTGACGGCCGTCTGGGCCCGCTGGCGCCACATCGCCTGGGGGCTGACGCCCTGCCCGCCACGGGTGTGGCGAACCTGACACCCCCTCTGTGGGGTATTCGCCGTGCGCCGTGGGGAAGCCCACTATCATCCTGCTCAAACAAAGAGGATCGCTGCGGGAGGCCCGCGCGCCGCGGTGGTCCTGTCAATGCAGGAGTCCCGCCATGAAAGTTTTGCTGATCGATGATCACCCCTTGATCCTGTCTGCCTTGCAGACCGTGATCCTGAGCATGGGAG
>CAIQIL010000064.1 GCA_903871865.1 uncultured Burkholderiales bacterium | reverse complement strand
GTCAGCTCACCCGTGTAGCCGGCAGCCGTGGCCTTGGCCCGGGCCTCGCCTTCCGAACGCGCCACGTAGATCTCGCCGTTGCTGCCGTACCAGGCCGGGATCTGGTGGCCCCACCAGAGCTGGCGGCTGATGCACCAGTCCTGGATGTTGTTCATCCACTGGTTGTAGGTGTTGACCCAGTTCTCGGGCACGAACTTGACCTCGCCGGAGGCCACGGCCTCGATGGCCTGGTCGGCGATGCTCTTGCCGCCAGCGCCTGGCTTGGTCATGGCCACGAACCACTGGTCCGTCAGCATGGGCTCGATCACCTGGCCGGTGCGGGCACAGCGCGGCACCATCAGCTTGTGCTTCTTGACCTCGACCAGTTGGCCGTCGGCTTCGAGCTGGGCGACGATTTTCTTGCGGGCCACGAAGCGGTCCAGACCGACGTATTCGGTGGGGATGTCGGTGGCCTCGTGGGCGCTGACCTTGGCTTCGAGGTCGAAGATGGTCAGCATGGGCAGGTGGTGGCGCAGGCCGACCTGGTAGTCGTTGGTGTCGTGGGCCGGGGTGACCTTGACGACGCCGGTGCCGAAGTCCTTGTCCACGTGTTCGTCGGCGATCACGGGCACCAGGCGGCCGGTGATGGGCAGCTTGACCTGCTTGCCGATCAGGGCGGTGTAGCGCTCGTCTTCGGGGTGGACCATGACGGCGGTGTCGCCCAGCAGGGTCTCGGGCCGGGTGGTGGCCACGACGAGGCTGTCCGCGCTGCCATCGATGGCGTAACGGATGTGCCACATCGAGCCGTCTTCTTCCTCGCTCTCGACTTCGAGGTCAGACACGGCGGACTTGAGGATCGGATCCCAGCTCACCAGGCGCTTACCACGGTAGATCAGGCCTTCCTCGTGCAGGCGCACGAAGGTCTCGACCACCACCTTGGAGAGCTTGTCGTCCATGGTGAAGTACTCGTGGTCCCACGAGACCGAATCGCCCATGCGGCGCATTTGCTGGGTGATGGTCGAGCCCGATTGCTCCTTCCACTCCCAGACGCGGGCGACGAAGTTCTTGCGGCCCAGGTCGTGGCGGCTCTTTTCGCCTTCGACGCCCTTTTCCTGCAGCTGGCGCTCCACCACGATCTGCGTGGCGATGCCGGCGTGGTCGGTGCCCGGGATCCACAGCGTGTTGTGGCCTTTCATGCGGTGGTAGCGCGTCAACGAGTCCATGATGGTCTGGTTGAAGGCGTGGCCCATGTGCAGCGTGCCGGTGACATTGGGTGGCGGCAACTGGATGCAGAACGAAGGCTTGGACGCGTCCAGCGTGGGCTTGTAGAGGCCGCGTTGCTCCCACAGGGGGCCGTACTTGGCTTCGATGGGGCCGGGTTCGAAAGATTTGGCGAGTTCGGTCATGGTGTGCGTGGAAGCTGCGGCCGCGGCGTCATGCGCCCCGGGGGCGTGCATGGCAAAGCGCAAAGGTGGAGCCCGAGGGTGTCGCGCGTGGGCAAACCGTGATTTTAGGTCCGTGGCGGCGGGACGCGGGCCGCCGACGCAGGGTGGACAAAATCTGAGCCAGATCAAGGGTGAGCTGGATACGCCAACAGTGCCATGGCGCAGGGGCTTGGCGTGTTGTGTGGATGGGCCTAGGATGAATCCGAGGGTGGCCTGAGGCGGGCCACCCAGGAATTTCGGACGGAGGGGAAGCCATGTACGAACATTTGCTGGTGCCGGTGGACGGCAGCGAGCTCTCCCACAAGGCCATGACGCACGCCATTGGCTTGGCCAAGATGCTGGGTGCCTCCATCACGGGGTTCACGGCCGAGCCGCCGCTGCCGGTGCTGGTGGTGGAGCAGGCCGCCGTGGCCTACGACGTGGCGACCTTCCAGGACCACGAAAAGCGTTGCGAGGCCCATGCCCGCGAACTGCTGCAGGCCTTTGCGGCCCAGGCCCAGGCGGCAGGCGTGCATTTCGATGGCCAGTTCGTCATCACCGACGACGTCCAGCAGGCCATCGTGGACTTGGCGCGCAAGCAGGGCTGCGACCTCATCGTCATGGCCACGCACGGCCGCCACGGTTTGGACGCGCTGATCCACGGCAGCCTGACCAAGAGCGTGCTGGCGCACAGCCAAGTGCCGCTGTTGGTGGTGCACTGAGCGGCTTCCTGTCTTTCCCTTGTTTCCTTGAGTTGAATGGAGAACACCATGAGCGATCTGAGCGCAGCCCAGAAGGACCAGTTGATGAACGACCTCAAGCGGGTGCTGGCCGATGCCGAAGCCCTGCTGGTCGCCACGGCCGATGACACGGGCGAGGAGGTCACGCGCCTGCGCAGCCGCGTGACGGCGACGCTGTCCCAGGCCAAGACGGGCCTGATCGAGGCGCAAGCCGCGGTGGTGGACAAGGCCAAGGTCGCGGCCAAGGCCACGGACGAGTACGTGCACGACAACCCGTGGAAGTCGATCGGCATCGCCGCGGGCGTGGGCCTGCTGGTGGGCGCGATCATCGGGCGCCGTTGATGGCGGGTGCGCCTTTGCCCGGGCCTGAAGCTGGTGCGGCCGGCCTGGGCGCTTCCCTGCGCCAGCTGGGCGGCACGCTGCTGGGCATCGCCCACACGCGGCTCGACCTGCTCGCCACCGAGGTCGAGGAGGAGAAGCGCCGGCTGCTGTCCGTGATGGCCTGGGGCGCTTTCGGGGTGCTGATGGCCAGCGTCAGCTTGGTCTTCCTGGCCGCCTTCGTCAGCGTGCTGTTCTGGGACACCCACCGCCTGGGGGTGCTGGGCGGGCTGGTGCTGGCGTTTGCCGCCGCCTGCGCGCTGGCCTTCTGGCAAGTCCGGGTGCGCCTGCGCGAGTCCCAAGGCATGCTGCGCGAAACCCTGGCCGAGCTGGACGCCGACCGCCAGGCCCTGCACAAAGGTGCCCCATGAGTGCGCCCGTGAGCACCCGCTACCCCGACCTGGCCCTCAAGAAGCGCTTGCTGCGCGCACACAGCGCCTTGCTTCGCCACCAACTGTCGGCCGACTGGCAGCAGACGGTGGCGCCTGTCCAGCGCGTGGCCGACCGGGCCCGCCAGGGGGCCCACTGGTTGCGCGGCCATCCGGCCCTGGTGGCGGGCGTGGGCGCGGCCTTGCTGGTCTGGCGTCCCTCTGCCATGTGGTCGCTGGCCCGCAAGGGGGTGTGGTTGTGGCAGGCTTGGCAGCGCGTTCAGCCCGTGCTGGTGCGGCTGGGGCTGCATGAGCCCCCGCCGCCATCCCACCCTTGAACTGAAGTGCTTCCCATGGACGTGACCTTCTACGGCGCCACCGCCACCGTGACCGGCTCCAAGACCCTGGTGGAGGTGGGCGGCAAGCGCCTGCTGGTGGACTGTGGCCTCTTCCAGGGCTTCAAGACGCTGCGCGAGCGCAACTGGGCGCCGTTGCCTTTCGATCCGGCCACGCTGGACGCGGTGTTGCTGACCCATGCCCACATCGACCACAGCGGGGCCCTGCCTTTGCTGATGCGCCAGGGCTTCCAGGGCCACATCTGGACGACCGCCGCCTCGGCCGAGTTGTGCAGCATCCTCTTGCAGGACACGGCCCACCTGCAGGAGGAAGAAGCGCGTTACCGCAACCGCCATGGCGCCACCAAGCACGCCCCGGCCGAGCCGCTCTACACCGTGCAGGACGCCAAGCACAGCCTGGAACACATGCGCGCGCTCGGCCATGACGGCCTGCTGC
>CAIQIL010000063.1 GCA_903871865.1 uncultured Burkholderiales bacterium | reverse complement strand
CTCGTCGCCTCTGACCGCCGCACCTCGGGCGCACAGGTCGAAGACAAGGCCATCGAGCTCAAAACCAGCAACCGCCTGGGCGACGCTTTCGGTGGCCGCGCGCACATCAACGTCAACGCCTACAACCGCATGGTGCTGCTGACCGGCGAGGTGCCGGCCGAGCCCGACCGCCTGACGGCCGAGCAGATCGCTTCCCGCGTGGAGAACGCCGGCACCGTGGTCAACCAGCTGGTCGTGGCCACCAACAGCACGCTGGGCTCGCGCTCCAACGACGTGCTGCTGGCCACCAAGGTGCGCGCCACCCTGGTGGACGCCCGCGACATCATCAACAGCGCCTTCGACATCGTCGTCGAACGCGGCGAGGTCTATTTGATGGGCATCGTGAGCGAGCGCGAAGCCAACCGCGCGGCCGAGCTGACCGCCAGCATCGAGGGCGTCAAGAAGGTCGTGAAGGTCTTCCAGATCATCAGCGAAGACGAGCTGGCCAAGCGCCAGCCCAAGCCCGTGAGCAGCGAGCCGGCGAACACACCGGCTTCCCCGCGCTGACGCCTCGCTGAACGCTGCGTTGAACCCTGCGCTGGTTCAGCGCAATCGGCGGATCAGGCTGGAGGTGTCCTGGCGGCCGCCGCCCGTGGCCTGCACATCGGCATAGAACTGGTCGATGAGGGCCGTGGCCGGCACGCGGGCGCCCAGGCGGCGGGCCTCGTCGAGCACCAGGCCCAGGTCCTTGCGCATCCAGTCCACGGCGAAGCCGAAGTCGAACTCGCTGCGCAGCATGGTCGGGCCCCGGTGGACCATCTGCCAACTGCTGGCCGCGCCTTGCGAGATGACGTCCAGCACCTGGGGCATGTCCAGCCCGGCCTTCTCGCCAAAAGCCAGGGCCTCGGCCAGGCTTTGCAAGACACCACCCACGCAGATCTGGTTGACCATCTTGGCCAACTGCCCCGCGCCGCTGTCGCCCAGGTGGGTGACGGCCCGCGCGAAGGCCGCGATGAGCGGCTGCACCTGGGCGAAAGCCTGCGCATCGCCACCGCACATCACCGTCAGCGCCCCGTTGATGGCGCCCACATTGCCACCCGACACGGGCGCATCGACGAACTGCAAACCACGCTCGCGGGCGGCTGCCGCCAGTTCACGCGCCACATCGGCCGAGGCGGTGGTGTGGTCCACCACGATGCCACCCGGCTGCAAGGCCTGGAACACGCCTTGCGGGCCGCTGACCACCTCGCGCAGGTCGTCATCGTTGCCCACGCAGGTGAACACCACGGTGGCGCCGCGGGCAGCTTCGGCCGGGGTGGCGGCGGTCTGAGCCTGCGCCTGAACCACCGCGCACAACTGCTCGGTCAACCAGGCCTGCGCCTTGGCGGCCGTGCGGTTGTACACGGTGACGTGGTGGCCGGCGCGCAGCAGGTGCGCGGCCATCGGGGCGCCCATGGTGCCCAGGCCGATGAAGGCCACGCGGGTGGACGGGTGCGGGGCGTAAGCCTTGTCGGTCACGGACATCAGACGATCCTCAGGTGCTCGGTGCCGGCGCCCAGGTCCTGGTTGCGCGCGCGCTGGCTGTGGAGCTTGATCTGCAGGCGCAGGTCGTTGACCGAATCGGCGTTGCGCATCGCGTCTTCGTAGGTGATGTCGTTGCCTTCGAAGAGGTCGTAGAGCGCCTGATCGAAGGTCTGCATGCCCAGCTCGCGCGACTTCTTCATGATCTCCTTGATCTCGCCGACCTCGCCCTTGAAGATGAGGTCTGCGATCAGCGGCGTGTTCAGCAGGATCTCGACCGCCGCCACCCGGCCCTTGCCTTGCTGGCGCGGCATCAGGCGCTGCGAGACCAAGGCCTTGAGGTTGAGCGAGAGGTCCATCAGCAGCTGCGGGCGGCGCTCTTCGGGGAAGAAGTTGATGATGCGGTCCAGCGCCTGGTTGGCGCTGTTGGCGTGCAACGTGGCCATGCACAGGTGGCCGGTTTCGGCGAACTGCACGGCGTGCTCCATGGCCTCGCGGTCGCGGATTTCGCCCATCAGGATGACGTCGGGCGCCTGGCGCAGGGTGTTCTTCAGGGCGATGCCCCAGTCGTCGGTGTCGATGCCGATTTCACGCTGCGTGACGATGCAGTTCTTGTGCGGGTGCACGAACTCGACCGGGTCTTCCAGCGTGATGATGTGGCCG
>CAIQIL010000062.1 GCA_903871865.1 uncultured Burkholderiales bacterium | reverse complement strand
CGCCGTCGGCACCGGCACGCTTGAAGGCCAGCAGGGATTCCATCATGGTGGCTTCGCGGTCCAGCCAGCCGTTTTGCGCGGCGGCCTGGATCATGGCGTACTCGCCGCTGACCTGGTAAGCGAAGGTCGGCACGCGGAAGGCTTCTTTCACGCGGCGCACGATGTCCAGGTAAGGCATGCCGGGCTTGACCATGACCATGTCGGCGCCCTCGGCCAGGTCCAGGGCGACTTCGCGCAGGGCCTCGTCGCTGTTGCCCGGGTCCATCTGGTAGACCTTCTTGTTGGCCTTGCCCAGGTTGCCGGCCGAGCCCACGGCGTCGCGGAAGGGGCCGTAGAAGGCGCTGGCGTACTTGGCGCTGTAGGCCATGATCCGTGTGTGGACCAGGCCTTGCGATTCGAGCGCCGCGCGGATGGCGCCGATGCGGCCGTCCATCATGTCAGAGGGCGCGACGATGTCCACGCCGGCTTCGGCCTGCACCAGCGCCTGGCGGGTCAGCACGGCCACGGTTTCGTCGTTGAGGATGTAGCCGGTGTCGTCCAGCAGGCCATCCTGGCCGTGGCTGGTGAAAGGGTCCAGGGCCACGTCGGTCATCACGCCAAGCTCGGGGAACCGGCTTTTCAGTTCGCGCACCGTGCGCGGCACCAGGCCGTCCGGGTTGAGGGCCTCGGCGCCATCGGGCGTTTTCAGGGCGGCGTCGATCACGGGGAAGAGGGCCAGCACCGGCACGCCGAGTTCCAGACAGCGCTCGGCGGTGGCGAACAGCTCCGCGCGGCCCATGCGGCTGACGCCGGGCATCGAGGCCACGGGCTGGCTGGCGCTGTCGGCATCCACCACGAACACCGGGTAGATCAGGTCGTTGGCCGTCAGGCTGTGCTCGCGCACCAGGCGGCGGGAGAAATCGTCGCGGCGCAGGCGGCGCGGGCGGTTGGCCGGGAAGGCGGCGAGGGGGAAGGTGCTGGATGACGAGGACATGCGGTGCGAACGGCTGAGCGGCAAGCGGGCGATGTTGGACTGCCCACACGAGAAAGTGTGTGAACCTTTGCAAAGCTGCCAAAAAAACCACCGGGGGCAGGGCTTTTCGGACAAGCCACGACACCGTGGCACCTCAACCCCCCTATAATCACCGCTGAATGATACGCCGCAAGGCCTCTGCATTCCCTGCTTTTCCTCCCTGAGCAGGTGCCTTACGTGATGACAGCGTCAAGGCTTCACAGCCCCGGCTTTGCCGGGGCTCTTTTTTGCCCGGAATTTGCGCTGAGATTTGCGCTGAGGCCTGTTCATAATCCCACCATGAGCAACGCCTACCTCTGGGTCAAATCCCTGCACATCATTTTCGTGGCCAGCTGGTTCGCCGGGCTGTTCTACCTGCCGCGCTTGTTCGTCAACCTGGCCATGGTGCCGGGCGACAGCCACGCAGAGCGCGAGCGCCTGCTGCTCATGGCGCGCAAGCTCTACCGCTTCAGTTCCCTGCTGATGGTGCCTGCGCTGGTCTTCGGCCTGACGCTGTGGCTGTACTTCGGCATGGGCAAGGGGCCGGGCCAGATCTGGTTGCACATCAAGCTGACCCTGGTGCTGGGCGCCATCGGCTACCACCACGTCTGCCGCAAATTGCTGCGCGACTTCGAAGGCTTCCAGAACCGCCGCAGCCACCGCTGGTACCGCGTCTTCAACGAGGTGTCGGTCGTGCTGTTCGCCGTGATCACCTTCCTGGTGGTGCTCAAGCCGTCCCTGGGCTGAGCCGCGCGGTGCCATGAGCCTGCACCGCAGTTCCGCCTGGCCGCTGTCGTGGGCGGCGGCGGCCCTCATCGTCTACGCCACCTTGCACCCGATGGCCGGTTGGCATTGGCCTGACAGCCATGTGTTCAGCTGGGTCCTGCCCAAGCAGCCCAACGAGCTGATGGACGATGTGGTGGCCAACCTGCTGGGCTACCTGCCGCTGGGTTTCATCCTGTGCCTGGCGCATTTGCGCTCGGGCTGGTTGGCGCCCTGGGCGGCGCTGCGCACCTTGGCGCTGTGCGTGGTGCTGTCCTACAGCCTGGAGTTGCTGCAGTTCACCGTGCCGGGCCGGGTGCCGTCGCTGTCGGACTGGGTGCTCAACAGCCTGGGATCGGCCTGGGGGGTGCTGGGGGCGATCACCGTGCACGCGCTGGGGCTGGTGGACGCCTGGCACCGCCTGCGCGAGCGCTGGTTCATCCCGCAAGCCGGGCATGGCCTGGCTTTGCTGAGCCTGTGGCCGCTGGGCCTGCTGTTCCCGCCGCCCTTGCCGCTGGGGCAGGGGCAGTTGCTGCCGCACCTGCGCATCGGCCTGGTCGAGTTGACCCGAGACACGCCCTGGCAGGCCTGGCTGCTGCCCGAAGACCCGCTGACGCTGTGGAGCTCGGTGCACGCGGGCGTGGTGGCCTCGCGGTGGATCGACTTGGTGGAGGTGCTGACGGTGGCCGCCGGCATGTTGGCGCCCCTGTGCGTGGCCTGTGCGGTGGCGCGCCCGCGGGTGCTGCGCATCGCGATGCTGAGCGGCCTGGTGCTGACCGGGGTGGGCATGTCGGCGCTGTCGTCGGCGCTGAACTTCGGGCCGGTGCACGCGTTCAGCTGGGTCACGACCCAGGCCATGGCGGGCTTGCTGCTGGGCGCCGCCGCCGCTGTCCCGATGGTGGCTTGGCGGAGGCGGACCTGTGCCGCGCTGGGCGTGGGGGTGGTGCTGACCCTGGTGGCGCTCATCCACCTGGCCCCGCCCGAT
>CAIQIL010000061.1 GCA_903871865.1 uncultured Burkholderiales bacterium | reverse complement strand
GTTGTAGGCCGCCACGTCGTAGTACTGGTTGCGCGCGCAGCCGACCGACGCGCTGGTCGCCGTCGAGCTGTAGGGCTTGAGCAAGATCTCTTCCATGATTTCGTCGGCCACCACCTGGCTCTGCTTGACCTGCATGGGGTCGGCGCTGTTGCGCACGCTGATGCTGAAGGCCGACAACAGCCCTGCCACGCCCACGCCGATGACGACGATGGCGACCACCATTTCGATGATGGTGAAGCCTCGCTGCGCCACCCGTGCGGCGAACACCGGCGTGCGACGGGCCTTGTTCGGGGGCTCACTCCGCATAGCCGGTCTCCCCCGTGATGGCGATGGCCGTGCCCACGCCCGTGATGGTCACGGTGCGCGAAGACACGGTGGTGCCTGCGCCGTCGGTGGTGGTGCGCCCATCGGGTTGGAAGTAGATGATGCCAGCGGGCGACACGGCCGTCTTGGTGCTGCCGTTGCCGCTGGTGGCGAACACGCCGGTGCTGCGCGGCCCGATGAGGTCGGTGTTGCAGGACGTGGCCGGGTTGGCGGACGCGATTTGCAGGGCGATTTGCGTGTCGCTCACGGTGGCGCACACCAGCCTGCGGTGCGACACCGCCGACTTCTGCGCGAAGCGCAAGCCGGACAGCAGCCCGTCGCGCCAGATGTCGTCGCGGATGTTCGTGGCCACGTCCAGCTTGGGCAAGGCCACCGCCGCCAGGATGCTCGCCAGGATGATCACCACGATCAGCTCGACCATGGTGTAGCCACGGCCACACCGGGGGTCGAGCGGGTTCACATGGCGTCGTCCTGGCTCAGAACACATTGCGGATGTTGACGGTCTTCTTCGATTCCGGAGAGTACACCCCGAACGAAGCGCGCGCCCTCGGGTTGCACACCACACCTGCGCCACAAGCGTCGTCCAGGGACTGCAACCAGGGCAGGTTGGCGCCCGAGGCCGACAGGTCCAGCTCCACGTCCACCGTGCCGGTGTTGCCAGCGCCAGGCGCCGTCATCGTGAGCTTGCCCACGCCACCGACCAGGGCCACCGACGAGGCTGCGCTGGTCCAGGCCGACGACACCGCACCGGCGTGCGACTTGTAGGCGTTGCGCTTGAGGGACGCGGTCGTCACGACCGAGGCGGTGGTGCAGCTGTCGTTCGAGGCCGTCCACGACTTGCCCGTCCAGTACTGCACCTGCAGGGGGATGTCGAGCACGGACTTCTCGGAGCCGAAGGCGTTCGAGAGCTTGATGCGGCCGCTGCGCACCAGCACCGAGGGCGTGGTCTTGACGCCGCTGACATCGGCATCCGAGGCCGTCAGAGAGACGGTGTCAGGCGCAGACAGCTTGTTTGTCATCCCGTAGGTGATGGTGCCACTGCCCGTGCCATTGGCAAAGGCCGTGGCGGCCACCGCGGCGCCATTGGCCAGGCTGCCGCTGTTGGCCCCACCTGCCGTGGCGATGGCCACGTTGTTGGCCAGGCGGTCAGTGGGTGCTGCGGCGGTGCCGTCGTAGTTCTGCGTGATCACGCCATCGGCGTTCAGGGCCGTGACGGTGACGTCGATGGGCTGGCCCGCGTAGGCAAAGGCGATGTTGCTGCCGCCTTCCGTGCCCGCACACCGCGGGGTGGCGCTCAAGCCGAACTGGGCGGGCACCAGGCGCAAGCCGCTGGACACGGTTTCGGTCAGCGTGCCCGTGACGCCGATGCCTGACGCCAGGTATTCGCCCAGGGCGGCCGTGAAATCCAAGGTGCCGACCTCGTCCCACGATGCGGTGACCAGCGCCACACCCGCCGTGAACTTGATGGCGCTCATGGCCAGAGCGGGGTTGTTCTTGAGCGCACTGCCGGTCGGCTTGACCACGACTCTGTCCACGTCCACCAAGCCCAGCCCAGACTCGGAACCAAAATTCTTGGCCACCCCGCCCAACACATTCAAGGCCGTGATGCGCAACTGGTAGTCAGAGCCGGCCGTGACCTTCGGATTGCTTAGCACCGTCGAGCCATTGATGATGGGCTCCACCTTGAAGCGTGCCGGCGCGACCGTGGCAACCACGCTGTTTTTCACGCCCAGCAAGCCGCTCAAGCCTCCGGACAACCCTGTCACTGTGACGTCGATTTGCACTTGACCCACGTCGGCATAGCTGAAGGCGTTGGTGCCGCTGGCCGAACTGATTCCGGTGGTCAGCCCAGTGACGGGAGAGCCGCTGGTCAGGGTTTTGGTGAGTGCGCCGGAGCCCGAGCCGACCAGGGTGGCCAAGGTGGTGTTGCCCGCTGAGCCGTAAGTCGCTGTGACCGTGGAGGTCAGGGTGCCCGAACCCGACAAAGCGGTGCAGGCCCCCCAGAGGTTCTCGGTGACCAGGGTGGTGGTCAGCGTCTGGACAGCCCCCGACGTGCCGGAAGGCAGGGCCAGTTGCAAACCCGTCTTGTTGGCCGTGTAGGCACACGTGCCGGACGCGTTCATGGCGCCGAAAGCACACAGGGAGGCTGACGACGCCGCAGGAACCGAAGTGGCCGAGACGTTCCAGGTGGTCGACGTCCCCCAATTAGAAGGGGTGCTGACCGAGAGGTCACCGGAGTACGCGGAGCCATTGGCGATGTTGTAGTTGACCGAGGCCGTTGACCCGCCATCGGAGCGCACAAACTTCACCGTACCCGTCACCCCCTTGGTGTACAGCGTGGTGCAAGCGGCATTGGCGCAAGCGCGCACCTTGAATGTGTTGGCCTGGCAGGTCAGGCCCGAGGCATTGCTGGACACCACTTCGACGTGGTCGAGCGACACCAAGGGCGCGCCATTGCTGTTGTCGTCGTAGCTCAGGTTGTCGAGGCTGAGGTTGCGGTTGTCCCAGGAGCACAAAAACCAGAACACACAGACCTGGTGGCGCATGGCCGTCAGTTGCACCGAAGTCACCAGCACGCCTGTGGGCGGGGTGTACACGATGCGCACCGACTGGGTCTGGTCCACCTGCCCGGTCAGGCCGAGCAGGATGTTGAAGAAGCCCTGGAAGAAATTGACGGTGTCATAGCCGCCCACGCAGGTCAGGCTGGCGTCCGGGCAGTTGGTCAGGGTGCGGTAGTCACCATTGCTCAGGTTGATGCGGATGGTGTTGTCGCTGTCGCCCGTGCCCAGGTGCCACAGGAAGCTGATGTAACCCGTGCCGTTGGTGAAGCTGAGCTGCGTTTGCGATGAGCCGCTGGTGCCCGACGCCACGCGTGCGAACTTGTTCGCAAAGCCGGTGGGCGCGGGGCTGGCCGTCGTGGTGGTGCTCCAACCGCCGCCGCCCGAGGCCGAGGTGCTGCCTTGCGACACGCCCGCGGTGTTGGTCAGCAAGGTGGTGTCGAAGTCCACCGTCTTGAGGTTGGCCGAGCTGTAGGCCTGCGGGCTGAAGCCCGTTTGGCTGGGCACCAGCACCTTGAGCGTGCCCGCGGTGGTGGCGGCAGCCTGTGCCTGCGTTGCACAGCAGCCCAAGGCGAGGCCCAGGGCCACACCTTTGCCGGCGGATTTCAACCGCCCCAGCACTTGCTTGAACAACACACGCATCTTGGCACCCCTTGGCTTGACATGGATCACAGCGCCACTGTGCTGGCGGGTTCAAACCTTGTCCAGACGGTAACGGCGTGTAACCGAGGCATATGACCGGCTGCTTTGAAAAAATTGATCAACGGCGCAGAAAGCCCGGCACCCGCGGCCCGGCCTCCTGCGCGAGCTCAGGCTCAGTTGCCGGCGCCGATGGCGGTGAAGGTCACCGGCGTGGCTGGCGTGTAGCCCGTCATCGACAGGACGCAAGAGGCGGTCGTGCCGTTGGTGGCCACGGCCGTGGTCGTCGTGCTGTACTTGCTCGGCAAGCCACCTTGCAAGATGGTGCCAACGTCATCGCACTTGGAGATCTTGGTGCACTTCGCAGCGTTGGCGCCAGTGGTCAGGTGCCCTGTTGCGGAGCAGCCCGCGTAGTTCAGCGACATGGCGCTGGACGCCGTGCCCGCCATGCCTTCCAGCGCCGACTGCTGCGCGTCGGTCTTGAGGTCTAAAAACTTGGGCAGGGCCGTGGCGGCCAGGATGCCCAGGATGACGATGACCACGATCAGCTCGATCATGGTGAAGCCGGCTTGACGACGTTGTTGCATGGTGAAGACCTCGTGCGGGTGGAGAAAAAAGAAAGCTGTCTTGGTTTTCGGCATGTGCGATCAATGCTTGATGGTGGCGCGGCCCATTTCCCACATCGGCATGAACACGCCAAGTGCCAACAACAGCACGATTGCACCCAGAAAGATCACCAAGATGGGTTCGATCTGCTGGGCCAGGGTTTTCAGGGAGTATTCGACCTCGTTGCTGTACACCTCGCCGATCTCGTCCAGCAGCTCGTCGAGCATGCCGGTCTCTTCGCCGATGGCCAGCATCTGCAGCACCATGGGCGTGAACACGCCCGTGGCCACGGCCGCGCGGGTGAGCGAATCGCCCCGGGTGATGGCCTCGCGCATGCCGTCGATGCGGGCGCTGATGTATTTGTTGTCGGCCGTTTGCGCCACGCTGGTGAGTGCGCGCTCCAGCGGCACGCCACTGCGCAGCGACAGCGAGAAGGCGCGGGCAAAGCGCGACAGCGCCGCCTGCGTGACGATGGGCCCGACCAGGGGCATCTTGATGAGCAGGCGGTCCCAGACCATGCGGCCTTCGGCCGAGGCGATCCATTGCTTGAACAGGAAGCCCGCGGTCACCACCGTACCCAGCATCCACCATCCGTAGTTGAGCGTGAGGTTGGAGCTGGCGATCAGGATCTTCGTGGGCACCGGCAGGTTGGCGCCCAGCGTCTTGAACACGCCTTCGAAGGCCGGCACCACCATCACGTTGATGACGGTGACCGCGCCGACCATGGCCATGATGACGAAGCTGGGGTAGCGCAGGGCCGACTTGACCTGCTGCTTCATGAACTGCTCGAATTCCAGGTGCTTGTACAGGCGCATGAAGACCTGGTCGATCTGGCCCGAGGCCTCACCGACCTTGATCATGGCGACGTAGAAGCTGTCGAAAATCTTGGGGTGGGTGGCCACCGAGGTGGCCAGGTCCACGCCGGACTCCAGGCTGCGGCGCAGGTCCAGGATGATGCCCTTCATGGCCGGGTTGGTCGTGGTTTCCTGCAAACCCGCCAGGGCACGCAGGATGGGCACACCGGCCTTGAGCAGGGTGTGGATCTGGCGGCTGAAGAGCATCACGTCCGAGCGCTCGACCTTGGGCGCAAAGAGCTGCACGCCCTGCTTGCTGCCCAGGTCCACCATGCTGCCGCCCACGCCCAGGTTGCTGGCGAGGGCGGCGGCGGTGGCGGCATCGGCCGAGATCTTCACCGGGATGAGGCCTTTGCTCTTGAGGATGGCTGCCACCTGCGCGGTGGTCGCGGCCTCCTGCACGCCTTCGACCTGGCCGTAGGGCCCGCGGGCCTTGTAGACGAAGCGTCCCATGTCAGTTCACCCTGCCTCAATCGACCTGTGCGCTCACGCCCATGGCCTCGGCCACGGTGGTGCGCCCGCTCAAGGCCAGGCGCACGGCGTCGCGGCGCAGGGTGTTGCCGGCCATCTGTTCGCGCGCGGCTTTGGAGAATGCGGTGGGGTCCTGCGCGCTCATGGCGTCCACCAAGGGCAAGGTCATCTGCAGGAATTCATAGACGCCGGTGCGCCCCTTGTAGCCGGTCTGGTTGCACTCGGGGCAGCCCGCGCCGTGCGAGACGCCGCTGGTGTCCACCTCGGGGCCCAGCTCGTTTTGCAGCCACACCAGCTCCTGCGGCGTGGGCTCGCAGTGGGTGGTGCACATGGGGCAGATGGTGCGCACCAGGCGCTGTGCCACCACCAGTTGCAGCGACAGGGCCACCATCCATTGCGGCACGCCCATGTCGATGAGGCGCGCGGGCGTGGAGGCCGCGTCGTTGGTGTGCAGGGTGGACAGCACCAGGTGGCCGGTCATGGCGGCGCGCATGCCGATTTCGGCCGTGGTCTTGTCGCGCATTTCGCCCACCAGGATGACGTCCGGGTCCTGGCGCAAGGCGGAGCGCAGGATGCGCTCGAAGGTCATGTCGATCTTGTCGTGCACCTGCACCTGGTTGAGGCCGGGCAGGCGGTACTCGACCGGGTCTTCGACGGTGATGATCTTGCGCTCGGTGCTGTTGAGCGCGTTGAGCGCGGCGTACAGCGTGGTCGTTTTGCCGGAACCGGTCGGTCCGGTCACCAGGATCATGCCGGCCGGTTTGGCGATGGCCGCGGTCAGCGCGTTGCGCATGCCGGCGGGCATCTGCAGCTTGTTGAGGTCGAGCATGCCGGTGCTCTGGCTGAGCAGACGCATCACGACCGATTCGCCGTGCTGCGAAGGCAGCGGGGAGATCCGCACATCGACGTTGCCGTCTTTGAGGCGCACCGCGAAGCGGCCGTCTTGCGGCAGGCGCTTCTCGGAGATGTCCAGGCCCGACATGAGCTTGAGGCGCAAGGCCACGGCACTGGCGATCTTGGCATCGGCCTCGGTCTGCACGTGCAGCACGCCGTCGATGCGGAAGCGGATGCGCAGGACCTTTTCCTGCGGCTCGATGTGGATGTCGGAGGCGCGCATGCGCAGGGCCTGCTCGAACACCGAGTACAGCAGGCGCACCACGGGGGCGTCTTCGTTGCTGGTCGAGTCGATGCCCAGCAGGTCGCCCAGGTCGCTTTCGATGCCGGCGAGTTCGCTGGTCAGCTCGCGCGCCAGGCCCTCGATTTCCTTGGTGCTGCGGTAGGCGCGGTCCAGCGCCGTCAGCAGGTGGGACTCGGTCACCACGGCGATGTCCACGTTGCGCTTGAGCAGGCGGGCGATCTCGTCGTAGGCGTAGATGTCGGTCGGGTCGGCCATGCCGATCATCAGGCCGGCCGGCGTCTCGTCCAGCACGATGGCGCGCATGCGGCGTGCGTGGGTTTCGGGCAGCAGCTGCGCCAGCTCGGGCTTGAGCGGGAAGTGCACCAGGTCCACGAAGGGTGCGTGGATCTGCCGCGCCACGGCCTTGGCGATCTGGGCCTCGGTCAACCACTCGCGGTCGATGAGCACACGGCCCAGCTTGCGCCCGCTGTTGCGCTGCTCCTGCAAGCCTTCTTGCAGTTGCGCATCGGTGATCAGGCCGGCCTGAACCAGCAGGTCGCCGAGTCGGAATTTCTGGGGCGCAGGCATGTCGGACCTCACTGCGGCTTGAGCATGGCGGGCTCGGGCTGGTCACCTTCGAAGCCGTTGCCATCGTCACCGATCACGGTGGGCTTGATCAACACCACCAGCTCGCGCTTGTAGCGGGTCGAGTCGCGCTGCTTGAACAGGTTGCCGAACACGGGCACCTCGCTGACACCGGGCACGCCGGAACGGTCAGAGGTGGCTTGCTGCGTCATGAGGCCACCGATGGCGACGATCTGGCGGTCCATCACGCGCACGATGCTGTCGGTCTCGCTGATGGAGGCCACCGGCAGGGGCAGCGAGTAGGAACCTTGCAGGCCAAGGGTGAGGTCCTTGTTGCGCTCGGTGACGACGCTGATGGACGGGTGCACGTGCAGCATGATGGAACCCGAGGCGTTGATCTGCGGCGTCACGTCCAGCACGATGCCGCTGAAGAAGGGCTTGAGCTCCACCGTGGGCACGGCCGAGGTGTTGCTGGTGTTGCCCGAGGTGGTGACCGACTGCACCGCCGTCACGTTGACCACATAGAGCTCGTCGCTGCCGACCTTGAGCACGGCCTTCTGGTTGTTCAGCGTGGCGATGCGCGGGCTGGACAGCACCTGCACCTCGCCCTGGGTTTCCAGGAAGTTCAGCAGGGCCGAGAAGTTGGCCGCCTGGAAGGCCAGGCCGTAAAAGCCTTTGCCCAGGGCCGTGGTGGTGATGCTGCTGCCGGGGTTGATGGTCACGCCCGGAGCGCTGATGCTGCCCGTGCCGCTGATGGTGGTGCCCGGTGAGACGATGCCGATGCCGGCCTTGTGGCCGCTGGCATTGCCGCGGAAGAGCTGCCAGTTGATGCCAGCCTGGCTTTCGGTTTTCAGCGAGACCTCGATGATCTTGGCCTCCAACATGACCTGGCGCTCGATCGTCAGCTGCACCGCCTTGAGGTACTCGCCCACATTGCGCAGCTCGGCGGGGGTGGCGCGCACCACGATGACACCGGCTGCGGCGTTGAGCACGACGCCACGGCCATCGACGTTGCCCACCATGCTGGTCAGCGAGGAGCGCACGTCGCGCCAGAAGTCGGCGTCCGAGGTGGTGCGCACCTGCGCGGTGTCATCGCCCTGCACATTGCCCGCGCCTTGCGGGTTGCTGTTGCCGGCGTTGTTGTTGTAGCCACCGCTGCTGGCGCCGCTGCTGTTGCCCTTGTTGGTGGAGATGGACGTGGAGCTCACGCGCAGGGCCGAGTCACCCTGGCGGCGCCCCGGCAGGTAGTTGACGCGGAAGATGCGCGTCTGCACGGTGTTCGGGTAGACGAAGACGCGGCTGCCCGAGTAGCGGAAGTCGTAGCCGTAGAGCTCGCGCAGGGCCTCCAGGGCCTCGGGCAGGTTGGTGCCGCGCAGGTTGAGCGTGACGTTGCCCGACACCTCGGGCGGCACCAGCACGGTGTAGCCCGAGCCCGAGCCCAGCTGCAGGAAGACCTGCGCAGCGGGCGCGTTGTTGACGACGAGGTCGAAGCGGGTGGTGTCGCGTGCGGGGTCGCGCGCGGCGCTCGGGTTCGCGGCCGTGCTGGACGCACTGGGGGTGGCCAGGATGGCCGCGGGCAAGGCCGGAGGGGCATCGGTCGCATCCGGCAGGGCTTCAGAGCGTCGGCTGCGCGGGCTGGCCTTGGCCAGGCGGGCGCTGCTGCGCTCCAGGCGGGTGGGCGCCAGCGGCACCGCGTCCAAGACGGGCTCGGCCACGGGCGCGGCCAACGGTTCGTTCACCGGGGCCCCCAGCGGCGCACGCGCGTCCAGGCTGGCCAGGTTGAAGCTCAAGCGGGCGTTGTCACCGGCGAAATCGGCATCGGCAGGGGTGACAGCGCGGCGCTTGCCTGCCCAGCCCAGGCTGGGGTCGCACAAGGTCAGGGTGACCAGGGCCACGGCGGTGAGGAGCTGCTTCATGGCGTGTCCTTGTTGGGGCGGACCCCGTTCTGCAGAGAAGGGAATGCGTTGGCGTTGCCTGGTGGCATGGCGGGCACTGCGGGCGTGGCCGCAGGTTGGGCGAAGGCCTCGGTGACGGCCGGGTCATTGCCCTTGTCTTTGTCGGCACCGGGCGCAGAGGCCGCGCGCTCGGGCTGGCGTGCGAACAGCGACAGCCGCGCTGCGCCCTTGCCCGCGCCCAGCAGCACACCGGTGGCGTCGATGGCCGTGAGGGCCGTGCCCTGCACCTTGTCGCCCACGCGGTACACCTCGCCGTCGATGATGGCGACGCTGTGGCCGGCGCCGTTGCCCAGCATCACCGAGGTCAGCCGGTGGCGGGGCTTGGCCGGCGGGGTGGGCGCGGCACGCACAGGCGCCTCGCCTGCAGACTCACTGGGTAAGCTCCCTGCGGGCACGCCGGCTTGGCGCAACATGGCGGCGGTGGCCGGGTTGAGCCCACCGGGCACCGGGCTGGGCGCGGTGTTGCGCGGCAGCACGTAAGGCGCGCGGGTCGGGTCGGCCAGCTGGGCCAGGGTGGGCGATGGTGCGCTCACGGCGCCCAGCGCGGCCACGGTGGCCAGCGTCACCGACACGGTGAGCCGCCCCTGAGGCGTCCAGGCAGAGGAAGGGGGGCGCGTCATGGTGCAGAGATCTCCAGGGGCACGGCATCGGGGCTGAGCGTGATCACGCGCACCGCCAGGAACAGGCGCTGCTCTTCGTCCAGCTCCAGGCGCAGGCCGGACCACAGCAGCCGGCGCGGCAGGCGTTCGATGCTGGCCAGCCATTCGTAGAGGTCGTTGAAGCCGCCGGTCACGCGCACGTCCAGGCCGTGGCGGTACATGCCGGGCACGTCCTGCACGCCGGGCGTGAGCTTGGCCGTTTCTTCCGGCGACAAAGTCTTCATCGACACCAGGCGCACGCCGTCGGTGCGCGCCAGCAGGCCTTGCAGCACCTGGCGCATCTCGCGCGCAGGCACCAGGCCGCTCTGGAAGGAATCGATCTCTTTCTTCTGGCCGGCCACGCGCTGGCGCACCGCCTCGACCTCGTCCTTGAGCTGGGCCGTCATCGCCTGGATGTCGTTGCTGACGCGCTGGTTTTCGGCGCGCTTGCTGTTGAGCTCTGCGCGCACCTTGTTGTAGCGCGCAGAGGTTTCCTTGAAGCTGGCGTAGGAGGGGCCGATCAGCAAGGTGTCCGAGATGAACCAGGCGATGGCGACCGCGCCCAGCACCAGCAGGCGGCGCTCGCTGTCCGTGCGGGTGGCGTGCACGCGCTTGAGGCGACGCCAGTGGCGCAGGGCCAGGCCCGTCCACTCCTGCCAGCTGGCGGCCAAGGCAGGCACTGCCGCCAGCGCCGTGCCGGACGCCTTGGCCTGGGCAGGCACCGTGGCCACGCCCTCTGGCTGCGAAGCCGCGGGCGCCTTCTTGCGCCGCAAAGCCGCCAAGCCTGTGGTGAGGCGTTCGGGCAGGGCGAATTTCATGGGCGAGCCCCTTCCTTGACGCCGCCCGCATCGGCAGACGAGGCCGCCGCGGCCGCACCGCTGGCGCGCGCGCGCAGGCTGAATTCGCTGACGTTGGCGTGGGCTGTTTGTTCGTTGGCCGCGAGTGCCTTGATCTCCAGCTGCGCGAAGCGCCGACCGCGGAACAGCTGCTCGGCGGCGAGGTGCTCCAGGTACACCGGCAACTGGCGCGGGTCGGTCATGCGGCCGCGCAGCTCGACGTCCAGGCCATTGGGCTGCACCGTCAAACCCGTGATCCACAGCGCGCCCTGGCTCTGGCGCGACAAGGCCTTGAGGTAGCCGGAGTAGCTGCCCACGGCTTCGGCCGACATCCGCGTGAGCGCTTCCTTGATGGCGCGCTGGCGCTGCTCGGTCTCGCGCAATTCTTCCAGTTCGACCAGGATGCGCGGACGCGGCACGGTGCCCGTGGTCGTGCCACCCAGGCCGGCCACCGACTTCTCCAGCTCATCGGCCAGGCGCTGCTGGCGCAGGCCCCACAGGTTCAAACCGACGGATGCCACCACGGCCAAGGCCACGAGGGCCCCCGCCCAAGTCGCACCCTTCTCCACGCCCCAGGAGGGCTCGGCCAGCGCACCTTGCGGCAGCTGCATCGAAATCTGCAAGACGCCGCGGCGCTCCGACCAGGGCCGCAGCGCAGCCCCGATCGCGCACAGTTCGTTGAACGAAGCCACCTGACCGATGCGCTCGCCCTGTTCGCCCAGGCGGCTGAGGTCGAGGTGCTCGGACAGCCGCAGGCATTTCAGGGGCTGGTAGACCAGGTCGCGCAGCACCTCGATGGCGTTTTCGAAGCCTTGCGGCAGCGCCACCGACACGTGGGCCAGAACGACCTGGCTGTGGATGCGCTCGAAGGTGTCCAGGGTGCGCAGGATTTCCAGGCCGGCGCGGCCGATGGCGGCGCTCCGGTTGGCCTCGTCCTGGGCATCGGAAGACAGCGCCACCTCGATGGTGCGCGCCATCAGCAACTCGCCCTGGAAGGTCACCACCAGCACGCTGTAGTGCTCGCCGAACACCATCAGGGCGTGGGCCTTGCCGTCTTCCTCGCCCAGGGCGCAGATGTTGCGCAGGGCGGTCTCGGGCACCTCGATGGCCGACCAGACCATGCCCTCGTCGGCGGCTTCGGTGTCCAGCTGCAAGGCTTGCTGGTGCGAGCACATCAGCACGATGCTGGCGTTGCTGGCGCGCAGCTGGGTCGCCTCAGGCACGGCCAGCAGCTGCAGCACGGCGTCATCGACGGGGTATTCGACCAGGTCGGACAGCTGCCAGCGCAGGGCCTCGGCCCACTCCTCGCGGGGCACGTCCGGGGCCTCGGTGGCCGCCAAGCTGTACTGCCCACGGTCGAGCACCATGGCCGCGGCCGGCACGCGGCGCTTCCACTCGCGTTGCAGCGCGTGGATCACGTCCGCCTGGGTGTCGGCGTGCTGGGTGAACAGGCGGCTGAGCGCGGGCAGGCCGTCCTCGGCGGTTTCCACGGATGCGCAGGACACGAGCGCACCCGATCGGGCGGCCCCAACCATGTCTGCGCGTTCGATCCGTTTCCGTTTGAAAAGCATTCCGGCTCCAATGTCTGGCCATGCAATGCTCTCAAAAAGCCATTCCACCAAGTGGAAGGATAAGGACGCAGTTCGTGTCTTAATTCTCGCAACTTGTCCCGGGGTGAGGCCGGCCGCCGCGGGGGACGCTGAGGGGCCTCAGGACGGGGTCTGGCTCAGTTCAGCAGGCGCGCCGGGTCGGCGTCGAGCTTGGCCAGGGCCTGGCGGGTCGCGCGGGTGGTCAGGGACTCTTCTTCCAGCGGCAACAGCAGGCCCGCCTGCAGGAAGGCGCCCAGGCGGTGCATCTGGAACAGCACCCCGCGGCCCTGCGGCGTCACGAACAGGCTGAGCTGCTTGTTCAGGCCCTGCCAGGCCAGCTGCACCTGCTCGCGCCGGCCACGGTAATCGAGCTGGAACCAGGCGCCAATCTGCAACTCACGGGCCCAGGCCTGCATGGCCGGCGTGGGCATGGTGCCGCCTTCGGCCACCACTTCGAGGTTCTCGGACTCGTGTCCGGAGAGGTCGCGCAAGGTGTCGGCGTCCAGCTCCATGGCGGCCATGTCGGGCAGCAGCTCGTCGAGGGCCTCCAGGCGCTGTGTGACCTCGCGCAGGTGGGCCGAGGACAGCGGCGCCGAGCGCGCCGAAAACGCCGCGGCCAGGGCGGTGTTCAAGGCCTGGATGTGCGCGTCCTGGGCGTCTGGCCCCAGGCCGGCGCGCACCATGCCTTCGCGCACCAGCTTGAGCAGCGGCGGCAGGCGGCGCAGCACCTCGGCGCGTTCCTCGCGCGAGGTCTTGGCGCTGGCCGACCAGATCAGGTCGGCCGCGGCGCGCTTGAGCTCGCGCGTGGCCTCGCTGGCCTGGCCCGTCTGCACGGCGCTGTGGGCCAGCACATCGGCCCAGACGCGGAAGAGGAACTCGCGCACGCCGTCGTGCACAGGCACGGTCTCCAGCATCTTGCGCAGCTCGATGGTGTACTGGATGGCCCAGGTCTCGCGCTGCTCGACCTGCTGCGCCAGGGACACACCCATGCGGCTGGCCTGGTTCTGGTCACGGAAATAGGTTTCCAGGAAGCGCTCGAACTCGCCCAGCACGGTCTGGAAGACGCGCCGGCCGGTGTCGGGGTAGGCCTCGACCACCTGCACCACGCGTTTGATCTCGTCGTGCAAGGCGTCTTCGCTGTCGTGCTCGCCCGCCACAAAACCCATCACGCAGGCGCCCATGCGGTCGATCAGCATGCGCGCCGGGTGGCTGGTGGCGGCGAAGAAATCGGGCTCGGTCACGGCCACGCGCAGCACCGGCATCTGCAAGCGCGCGAACCACACGCGGATGGCCGCGGGCAGGCGCTCTTCCTGCAGGATGGACTGGAACAGCAGGGCCACGATCTCGATGGTGGCGCGCTCCACCGGCGTGGCGGCGGCGTCCTTCAGGGCCTTCTGGCTGTGGCGCAGGTCCTGCAGGACGGCGTCCGGCGTGGCAGGCGCAGTGCCCGGTTGGGTGTCGGCCTGGCGGCGCACCACCTCGCTGATGCGCTGGATGGCTTGCCCCAGGCCCGGCGACACCCTTCCTGCGGCCGGCAAAGCCTGCCCAGAGGAGGACGACGGCATCGGCGCCGTGGCCGCGAAGCCCGGCACCTGGCGCGAGACCAACGCCGCCAGCCTGCCCAGCATGGCCTGCGACTGCAACTGGCCCCGCCCCATGGCCGGCGTCTGCGTCATCAAGCGGGTTTCTTCATACGGGCGGCCCAGCGGCTGCAAACCGCTGTTGCCCGCAGGCGCGGTGCGGGCCGGTGCGCCCGCATGTGCCCCTGAGTGCGCGAAGCCAGCACCGCCGACATCGTCGACATCGCCCGGCCGCGTCAGCGCCACGCCCGCATCGCGCGAGCGGCGGATGAAGGGGCGCAGGTCGATCTCGGGGCGCACGCCCTGGTCCAGCAGGGCCTTGTTGGCCACGTGGTAGGCCTCCTGGGCCCACTGCGCGACCTCGTGCTGCAACACGGTCTGCAGGGTCTGCCAATGTGCGGCGGGCAAGCCACCGTCGTGCCAGCTGTCCACCACACCGCGGGCCAGCCAACCGACGCTGAGCACATCGACCTGGGTGCCGCTGGACTCCACCGGCCCGCCCACAGCCTGCAGCCGCGCGTTGAGGTCGGTGTACTCGGAGCCGGTCAGGTCGGCGACGGCCTGCGCCAGCCGCGAGGCCGAGAGGTCGCGCTCCATGACGTGGTCGTCGACCAGCGTCAGGGGGATGTCCACGGCGTCTGCGCCTGCCACCCGTGCCAGCATGCTGCGGCCCAGGCGCAGGTCGCGCAGGGCGAGTTGCAGCCGGGTGTCGAGGGCGGCCTCCCAGGCCGGCACGGCGCGGGGCAGGTCCAGCACCAGGTCGCGGCGGCGGGTGTACAGCGCGGGTTCGGCCGACTGGCTGGCCAGCAGGCGGGCGCCGTCGGTGCAAGCCTGCACCAGTCCATGCACCCCTTTGATCAGGGCGTCCAGGTAACTGACGCGTGCGGTCAGCGCCAGGGCACGGTGAGGTCCCAGGGACATGAGGCGGTTCAGGCGGTCAGCCCGCCCTCAAGCCTGGAAGGCAAAGCCCGGCAGGGGCAGGCAAGGCTGACGCGCAAAGTTCGATTGACTTTGACTCTACACCACCGCACCAGCGTGCGGGTCGTTCGGGTCGATGTCTTTTTTGCCACCTTTGACGAGGTCTTCGCGCTTGACGCCCAACCACATCGCGATGGCCGCGGCCACGAACACCGAGGAGTAGATGCCGAACAGGATGCCGATGGTCAGGGCCATGGCGAAGTAGTGCAGCGTCGGGCCCCCGAAGACCAGCATGGCCAGCACCATCATCTCGGTGCAGCCGTGGGTGATCATGGTGCGGCTCATGGTGCTGGTGATGGCGTGGTCGATGACCTGGCGCGTGTCCATCTTGCGCATCTTGCGGAAGATCTCGCGGATCCGGTCGAAGATCACCACCGACTCGTTCACCGAGTAGCCCAGCACCGCCAGCACCGCCGCCAGCACCGACAGCGAGAACTCCCACTGGAAGAAGGCGAAGAAGCCCAGGATGATGACCACGTCGTGCAGGTTGGCGATGATGCCGGCCACGGCGAACTTCCACTCGAAGCGGATGGCCAAGTAGATCATGATGCCGATGACGGTCACCAGCAGCGCCTTGGCGCCGTCGGTGGCCAGCTCGTCACCGACCTGCGGGCCGACGAACTCGCTGCGCTGCAGGGTCAGGGGTTCAGACTGTGCGCCATCGGTCGCCCCCGCCTTGGGAGCCAGGCACACCTGGCGATCACCCTTGTCGGACGACTGCACCGACACCTGGCCCGACTCGCTCTGGCACAAGGCGCCGAACACCTTGGTGACCAGCTCGGCCTGCTTCATGGTGCCGCGCAGGGGCAGGCGGATGAGCACATCGCGCGAAGTGCCGAAGTTCTGCACCTGCACCTCGCCCAGCTTGAGGCCCTCGACGGCCTCGCGGGCTTTGTGCAGGTCGGCCGCCTGGGCGTACTGCACCTCGATGAGCGAGCCGCCGGTGAACTCGATGGACAGGTGCAGGCCGCGCGTGACCAGGAAGAACACGGCCAGCGCGAAGGTCAGGAAAGAAATGGCGTTGAAAACCAGCGCATGCCGCATGAACGGGATGTCGCGCTGGATGCGGAAAAATTCCATGGTGTCTTGCTCCGCTGGGGGTGCTGATGCGGTGTGCTTATTCGGCCGAGGGCGCCGGGGCGGTGGTCGAAGCCTGCGGCTTCCAGACCTGCCCGATGGACACGCCCTTGAGCTTCTTCTGACGGCCATACCAGAGGTTGACCAGGCCACGCGAGAAGAACACGGCCGAGAACATCGAGGTCAGAATGCCCAGGCAGTGCACCACGGCAAAGCCGCGCACGGGCCCAGAGCCGAAGGCCAGCAACGACAGGCCGGCGATCAAGGTCGTGACGTTCGAGTCCAGGATGGTCGCCCAGGCGTGCTCGTAGCCGGCCGCGATGGCCGACTGCGGGGCCGAGCCATTGCGCAGCTCCTCGCGCACCCGCTCGTTGATCAGCACGTTGGAGTCGATGGCCATGCCCAGCGTCAGCGCGATGGCCGCGATGCCCGGCAACGTCAGCGTGGCCTGCAGCATGGACAGCACCGCGATCAGCAGCAGCAGGTTGACCGACAGGGCCACCGTGGAGAACACGCCGAACAGCAGGTAGTACAGCATCATGAACACGGCGATGGCGGCAAAGCCATACACCAGGGAGTTGAAGCCCTGGGCGATGTTCTCGGCACCCAGGCTGGGGCCGACGGTGCGTTCTTCGATGATCTCCATGGGCGCGGCCAGCGAACCGGCGCGCAGCAGCAGGGCCGTGTCGGCGGCCTCCTCGGTGCTCATGCGGCCCGAGATCTGCACGCGGCCACCGCCGATTTCACCGCGGATGACCGGCGCCGTCACGACCTCGCCCTTGCCCTTCTCGAACAGGATGATGGCCATGCGCTTGCCGACGTTCTCACGGGTCACGTCGCGGAAGATGCGCGCGCCACGGGCGTCCAGCGTCAGGTGCACGGCGCCTTCGTGGTTCTCGTCGAAGCCGGGTTGGGCGTCGGTGAGGTTGTCGCCGGTCAGCACCACCGCACGCTTGACGATGATGGGCACGCCGCTGCGCTCCAGGTAGCGCTCGGAGCCGAACGGCACCAGGCCACCGCTGAGCAGCGCGGCCTGCGCCTCGGCGCTGTCGTCGGCCCTGCGCCCTTCCAGCGTGGCGGTGCGGCCGATGATGTCCTTGGCCTTGGCCGTGTCCTGCACGCCGGGCAACTGCACCACGACGCGGTCCAGGCCCTGCTGCTGGATCACCGGCTCGGACACGCAGAGTTCGTTGATCCGATTGTGCAGGGTGGTGATGTTCTGCTTGAGCGCCTGCTCCTGGATGCTGCGTTCGCTTTGCGGCTTGAGCGCACCGACCAGGGTGAGGTCACCGCTGGCATCGCTGCCGTCGGTCCAGAGCAGGTCCACCAGGCCGTCTTGCAGCAGCGGGCGGGCGGCCTTGCGGGTGGCCTCGTCGCGGAAACGCACGGTCAGGGCCGTGCCGTCGCGGCGGATGCCACTGTGGCGGATGTCCTTGTCGCGCAGCAGGGTGCGGACGTCGCCGGCCAGGCTTTCGACCTTCTGGGTCAGCGCGGCCTTCATGTCCACCTGCATCAGGAAGTGCACGCCGCCGCGCAGGTCCAGGCCCAGGAACATGGGGTGGGCGTGCAGGCTGCGCAGCCACTGCGGCGAACGCGAGACCAGGTTCAGCGCCACGATGTAGCGCGGGTCGGCCGCATCGGGGTTGAAGGCCCGGCTCAGGGCGTCACGCGCCTTGATCTGGGCGTCGGTGTCCTTGAAGCGGGCGCGCACCGAGGTGCCGTCCAGCTCGACGAAGTCGGCCTGGACGCCGGCCGTCTCCAGCACGGACTGCACGCGCTTGACGGCATCGGCGTCGAGCTTGACCGTGGCCTTGCCGCTGGACAGCTGCACCGCCGGCGCCTCGCCGAACACGTTGGGCAGGCTGTACATCAGGCCAATGAACATGGCCAGGGCAATGATCAGGTACTTCCACCAGGGGTAGCGGTTCATGCGGTCCTCGACACCGTTGCTGCTGTGCGCGCGCTGTTGGGCACGTGATTACTTGTAGCTGCCCTTGGGCAGCACCTGGACGATGGCCGCGCGCTGCACCTGCAGCTCCACGCCGCTGGCCACTTCCACGCTGACGAAGGTTTCGCCCAGCTTGCTGATCTTGCCGATCACGCCACCTTGGGTGACCACCTCGTCGCCCTTGCTCAGTGCTTCGAGCATGGACTTGGTTTCCTTTTGCCGCTTCATCTGCGGGCGGATCATCACGAAGTACAGGACGACGAACATCAGCACCAGGGGCAGCATGCTCATCAGGCCGCCAGAGGCACCGGCTGCGGGGGCGGCTGCTTGGGCGTAGGCTTCGGAAATCAACACG
>CAIQIL010000060.1 GCA_903871865.1 uncultured Burkholderiales bacterium | reverse complement strand
CGCTCGACCTCGCGGGCGATCAGGCCGTAGCTCACGTAGTTCAGACCGCTGCCGCCGTACTCGGTCGGGATGGTCGCGCCCAGCAGGCCGAGCTCGCCCATCTCGCGGAAGATGGCCGGGTCGGTCTGTTCGTTGCGGAAGGCCAGGGTCACGCGGGGCAGCAGCTTGTCTTGCGCGTGGTCACGGGCGGCGTCGCGCACCATGCGTTCTTCCTGCGTGAGCTGGTCGTCCAACAGGAAGGGGTCGGCCCATTGGAAGGAGGGGTTGGCGTGGCTCATGGGGGCTCCGGTGGGGTGTGGGTGTGGCGGCGGGCGTGGGGCTCAATGTGGCGCGGCGTTGCGCGCCTGCTGCTGCAGCTCGCGCCACAGGATCTTGCCCGTGCCCGACTTGGGCAGGTGGTCAACGAACTCGACGATGCGCGGGCTCTTGTAGGCGGCCATGTGCTCGTGGGCCCAGGCGACGATGTCGGCTTCGCTGACCTGGCCGCGGTGCGTGGCGCGCAGCACCACCAGGGCTTTGACGGTCTCGCCGCGGCGCGGGTCGCTCACGCCGATCACGCAGACTTCCTGGATGGCCGGGTGGGCGTACATCAGGGCTTCGACCTCGGAGGGCCAGACCTTGAAGCCCGAGGCGTTGACCATGCGCTTGAGGCGGTCCACCATGAAGAAGTAGCCGTCTTCGTCCACGCGGGCGAGGTCGCCGGTGCGCAGGAAGCGCTTGCCGTCGAGTTCGATGAAGGCTTCGGCGTCGGCCTGCGGGTTGCGCCAGTAGCCGCGCATCACCTGCGGGCCGTGCACGACGATCTCACCCACTTCGTTGGGCGGCATCTCAGTGAAGGTGAGCGGGTCCACCACGCGCGCATCGACGTCGAAGATGGGGATGCCCAGGCACTGCCGCTTGGGCCGCTGCAGCGGGTTGATGTGCGTGGCGGCCATGGTCTCGGACATGCCATAGCCTTCGATGTAGTCCAGGCCCGTGAGCGCCTTGAGCTTGGCCGCGATGGCTTCGGGCATGGCCGCGCCACCCCCGCCGATGCTGACGATGCTGCTGAGGTCGAAGCTGTCGATGTCGGGGTGCGAGAGCATGTCCACCACCATGGTGGAGATCAGCTGCGCGCCCGTCACGCGGAAACGCTGGATGCAGGCGAGGGCCACGTCGCGGTCCCAGCGCGGCAGGATGACGGCCGTGGCGCCCTGGTAGATGGTGCCGTTCATGGCGTTTTGCATGCCCGTGACGTGGAAGAAGGGCAGCACGGCGAGTTGCACTGAGTCGGGCAGGCTGCCCATCCACACCGGGCGCGCGACGGTGTTGACCATCACGCTGCGGTGCGTGTGCATGCAGCCCTTGGGGTGGTTGGTGGTGCCCGAGGTGTAGGGCAGCACGGCCAGGTCGTCGGGGCCGGCCTGGATGGCCGTGGGTTGGCGCTGCGCGGCCAGGGCCTCGCGCCAGGTCACCACGCCGGGCTCGTCGAAAGCTTGCGCAGGGGCGCGCACGAAGTCGGGCACGCGCAGGTCGGTGTCGGGCGGCAGGTGGTCGCTGTAGGCCGCGACCACGGCGTGCTTCAGCCCCTGTTCCTGACCTTCGTGAAGCAGCGGCAGCACCTGGGGCATCAGGTCCTGGGCGGCGCAGATCACCTGCGCGCCGGCGTCCTCGATGCAATGCCGCAGCTCTTCGCCCAGGTTCATTGGGTTGACCGGCACCACCACCGCATCGGCCCGCAAGATCGCGTAGTAGGCAATGGCGAACTGCGGGCTGTTCTGCATGTAGAGCAGCACGCGGTCGCCGCGCTTCACCCCGCAGACCTGCTGCAGGTGGCCGGCCAGGTGCTCGCAATCGGCCTTGAAGCGGCCATGGGTGGTCAGCGCGCCGTAGAAGATGAACAGCGGCTTGTCGGGGTGACGCGCCGCCGAGGCCTCGGCGTTGTGGAAGAGGTGCGTGGCCGGGATGTCCAGGTGCCGGGGCACCTGGGGCGGCCAATGCGCCCAGTGGCGGGGGATGTGGGGGGTTGACATCGTGGGCGCGAGCTTACGCCGATGCGCCTGCCGTGGCACCCGCAGATGCACCCAGTGCAGCACTCAGCGCGATGAAGCGCTGCAGGTGGTGGTCCTCGTCGCCCAGCTGGGCATCGATGAGCACCAGGCGCTTGGCATAGTGCGACAGTGGCAGCTCCCAGGTCATGCCGATGCCGCCGTGCAGCTGGATGGCTTCTTCGGCCACCAGCGTGCCGATGCGCCCGATGCTGACCTTGGCCGCCGACAGCGCGCGTTCGCGGGCGATGCGCTCGCT
>CAIQIL010000059.1 GCA_903871865.1 uncultured Burkholderiales bacterium | reverse complement strand
GATGGAATCCCCTTGTCACATGCCTTGTGTGGCGTGAACACCGCACAGAGTTTTCACCTGAAGCAGTCCTCTATGTCTGATCGCAGCGTCTTCTTCGTGTCCGATGGCACGGGCATCACCGCCGAAACCATGGGCAACTCCATCCTGGCGCAGTTCGCCATCAAGCCCAGGCACATCCGCCGGCCCTTCATCGACACGGTGGACAAGGCCTTCCAGGTGGTGCGCGAAATCAACACCGCGGGCGAGCGCGAGGGCAAAAAGCCCATCGTGTTCACCACGCTGGCCAACGACGACGTGCTGGACATCCTGAAAACCTGCCAGGGCAAGGTCTTTGACGTGATCAAGACCTTCGTGGAGCCGCTGGAGGAAGAGTTCAACATGAAGTCCAACCACCGGGTGGGCCGCTTCAGCGACCCCAGCGTGGACGGCGAGTACAACAACCGCATCGACGCCATCCACTTCTCGCTGGAGCACGACGACGGGCAGTCCTCCCGCAACCTGGAATCGGCCGACGTGGTGCTGGTGGGCGTGAGCCGCAGCGGGAAGACGCCGACCTCGCTGTACCTGGCGATGCAGCACGGCATCAAGGCGGCGAACGTGCCGCTGATCCCGGAGGACTTCGATCGTGGCTTCCTGCCCTCGATGCTCAAGCCGTACAAGAAGAAGTGCTTTGGCCTGACGATCGACCCGGAGCGCCTCAGCCAGATCCGCAACGAGCGCCGCCCGAACAGCCGCTATGCGAGCCTGGAGAACTGCCGTGCCGAGGTCAGTTCCGCCGAGGCGATGATGCGCCGCGAGGGCATCGCCTGGCTGTCATCGACGCACAAGTCCATTGAAGAGATCGCCACGACCATCTTGCGCGACCTCCGCCCTGACCGCCTGATTTACTGAGCCGAGGGCGTCGAGCGCGCCAGGTTGGGTTTCCTGCGTGCTGCCGTGGCCGTGGCCGCGCAGGTCTTCCAGGAAGGCTTGCAGGCTGGCTGAGAGTTCGCTGGCGCTGGCGTGGCAGCCGGGCGAGCCCTGGCGGGCCTGGTCCTGGGTGGTGGCGCCGATGCCGGCCAGGCGCGACGCCCTCAGGTTCAGTGCCGTCCCTTTGATCTCATGCGCAATCTTGGCGAGCGCGGCCATGTCGCCCAGCGCGCGGGCGCGGTCAAGCTCGCAGAGCACGCCAGGCAAGGACTGCAGGGCCACGTCCACGAGCCGGTCGAACAGCGCCGGCTGGGCCTGGAAATGGTGCTGCATCGACGCCCAGTCCGACGTCGGCTCTGGCGGCTGGGCTGAAGGGGTGTGTGCGTCGTTCACGAGAGGGGCCGAGTGGCGTGCGTGGCGGCGGATGACGTCGGTGAGTGTATCCAGCAGATAAGGTTTGGTCACGTAGTCGCGCATCCCTGCTTCCTGGGCTTGCTGGCGCGCCTGGTTGAAAGCGTGCGCCGTCAGGCCGACGATGGGCAGGGTCGGGTCCAGGCGGAGCAGCTCGCGCGTGGCTTCGTAGCCATCCATCACCGGCATCTGGATGTCGCACAACACCAGGTCGATGTTGTCGGTGCCCAGCCGCTGGGCTTGGGACACGGCTTGGGCGCCATCGAAAGCGAACTGCACGCTGGCGCCTTCGCCTTCCAGCATCTGGGCCAGGATGAGGCGGTTCACCGGGTTGTCTTCTGCGGCGAGGATGCGCAGGCCTTGCAGGCGGTTGCGGGCATTGCGCTTGACGACGGGCGGGCGGTGCTGGAGCGCGTGCAGCAGGCGCAGTGGGCTGAGCGGGCCGGCGACAACCAAGGCCGCATCCCGCAAAGAGATGCCCGCGGGGCACAGCGGCGTGGAGGGCGCCACCCGCACGGAAATCACCACGGTGCGCCCCTCGTCCAGCCAGCGGTTGAGGGTGGTGGTGTCCAGGTGAGCCAGCATTTGTTCGTGCACGACCAGCACCTGGCCATGACGCAGGTTGGCGGGAAGGTCGTCCGCCACATGGCAGCGGCTGCGCCGCGCCGCAAGGTCACGCAGCAGGCCTGTTTGGGCTGCGGCAGGAAAGCCGACGAGCAACACGTCCGACAGGGCTGCGAAATCACCTGGCACCGACTGTGCCAAGGGCACGCGCAGCGTGAAACAACAGCCCTTGCCGGGCTCGCTGCGCACGTCGATCTGCCCCTGCATGAGTTCTGTGAGGCGTTTGCAGATGGCCAGACCCAGCCCCGTGCCGCCTTGCCCGCGCACGCCATCGTGGGCTTGCACGAAAGGTTGGAAG
>CAIQIL010000058.1 GCA_903871865.1 uncultured Burkholderiales bacterium | reverse complement strand
GTTGCAACGCTCAGGACAAAGCCCGCAGGGGCGGCGGACGCAAGCCCAGGCCACACGTCCCTTTTTGAGCAGCCACCGTACTAACATTCCCCTTGCGGCACCGCAAGGCACTTCAAACCTTCGCGCAAGCTGCGCGCACGACAACCCTTCCCGCAATGGCGCAGCCTTTGCGTGACCCCTGGGGATAAGCCGTGCGGCAAAGGGGGGTGTTGCCGGGCAAGGGACAGAGTCCGCAGGGACGGCGGACCACGGCACGGCCACACGCCCCTTTTTGAGCCCGTCCCAACTCCCTCCCGTGCGGCCATGCCGCAAGGCCGGCCAGAGCCAACGCGCTGTGCGCGCACTTCGGACCCGCCCCAAAACTCCGGCCACCAAAGACCGAGGCCAGGCCCTACGGCCTCAGAACGCCGCAGCGCCCGAGGCCGCAACCGCCGTCACTCAAGCGGCGCGCAAAGGAAGCGGCAGCCAGCCCGTACCAGCCAGCGCCTTCTCCGCAGCGGCAACCGCCTCGGCCTTCTTGAGCTTGCCCATGTCCTGTACCTTGTGCGCTCCCTGCGCCTCGCTGACTGCCTCCACCAGCTGCGCTTTGGGTACCAAGGACAGGTAGTTCTCGGAAGTGGGACTCCACCACTGCACCATGTCCAAGTGCACTGCTTGTGCCAACGCACGGGCCTTGTCTTGGTGCTGGACTTGGGCTTTGACTGCGTCCACCGTCTGCGCCGTACCCAGCACGATCATCGACAAAGACTGTTCCAACGGCTGGTCAATGAACCATTGCAGCCAGCCGCCGCGCTCTTCGGGCAGCAGCGCGGCCCACCGGGCGCGCTCCTCGGACAGGGTTTGCGCGGCAAGGCTGGTGCCCACGGTGGGCGACTGTCGCTCCAAGGCATGCCATGGATTGCTGCAACTGATTTTGAGGGGACTGCTGTGGGCAGCATAGGGGTCAAACAGGCCGCAGGCCATGTGGTGGGCCAGCGCTGCCAAGGTGACTTTTTGCTGGCTGAGCATGCAAGCTTGCAACGCTGCGGTCCGGTGGGACGTCAGGTTGCGCATCAGGCTCTCAGGCAGGGCGGTGGCGCCACCCTCGGCGGGATTTGGACCAGAATCGACCACAACAGCACCGGCTGCGGCGACAGAGGATTCAGTCCCCGTGTTCGGCGACTCCGGTGACGCTGTCACTTGGCCTGCGGCGCGCGCCTGGCGCTCTGCCACGGTCGCAATGATGTGCTTGCGCTCCGAGACGCGACCTACGTTCACTACGCGTCTGATCTTGGAGCCCTCCAGCGTCAAGACCACACCGGCGAGGTCTTTGTCTGCGGGACGGCTGTCTACCAATTGCTCGGCCAAGGACGCCAGCTGACTCTCAACACCTTCAATCTGTTTTTCAAGAGCAGTGATGCCGGCCTCATCGGACTCTTCTTCGTCCTGTAGATCGACCAAGCGGTCTTGCAGTGTCTCAAGTTCCGACTCCAAGGTCACACGCTTGGCCAGGTGCACCGGCGACTCGGGCAAGCGTTTCACAGGCATCGCGAAATACTGGGCGCGTTCGTGGTAGCTGAACTCGGGCAGTACATCAACCCACGTCCAACCCTGCCCGCGCAAGGCTTGCGCCTGTTGTTCAAAAGCTTCTGCCACCAGCATTTCCAAGAGCAAGGGGTCGGTCAGGTATTGCTGCGAGGTCTCGCTAAAGAGATCACGGCGAACGCCTCCACCGGCTGCAAGATAGGACGCCAGTCCCACCAGTTGGACGCGTGCATCTTTCTCACTCACCTCGTCTTGTGCAATCAGGCGGCGAATGTTGGCGGCGCTGCGCGAATGTTGGGACAGGCTGCGGAACAGCATCGATTGGCGCTTGGGGTCATCCAAGGCAACCAGTGCCATGACCTGCTCGAGTTGCATGTCTCCCTTGCGGTAGAGCTTGAGCAAGTCCGGCGCCAGACCGGCGAGCTTTAAGCGGCGCTGAACGTGCAGCACCGTGACCCCGTACTGCGTGGCGATGCTGTCTACCGAGCGCCCTTGTTTCTCTAAAGCGTAGAAGGCCGCGAACTCGTCTGCCGGATGCATGGCCTCTTGGCTGATGTTCTCCATCAATCCCACAAAAACGGCATCGGCCTCGTCCACCACCTTGCACTCAACCGCGAAGTCTGCGGGAATTTTTGCCTGTTGGGCGAGCAACTGCAAAGCGCGAAGGCGTCTGCCACCCGCGCACACCACGTAACGGGGTGCAACCCCGTCGTGGGAACCCCCATTGGCTGTGATGTCCAGCGTGACCTGCAGGGCGTGAAGTTGTCCTTGCGAAAGCAGCATCGCTGCCATTTCCGCAATGCCCTGTGCGCTGGGCGGCGTTTGTCGGACTTGCTCGCTGGACAAACTCAAGCGGTGCAGAGGCACATAAAAAGACGCGCGAGGGGCGCGAGACTC
>CAIQIL010000057.1 GCA_903871865.1 uncultured Burkholderiales bacterium | reverse complement strand
GTCCGGGCGGGACGGGACCTCGGCCGCGATGGCGGCGTGGGCCTTGTGGTCCCAGCCCAGCACGGTGTGGGCGGTGGGGCCCAGGCGGCGTTCGTGGCCCAGGGCATGGATGCTGTCTTGCGAGGCCTGGCTGTCCTGGCCCGGGCTGGCGTGAAAGCGGATGCCTGCGCCTGCCAAGCCGATGCCCGCCCCCCATCCGCCCGCGCTGGTCGGGTCCTGGGGCTGGGCCTGGCTGTGCACGAAGAAGACGAGGCCATGGCCGGCCGGAGCGTCGTCGCTTTCTTCCACGCGCCAGGCCACGCCCTCTTCGGCCAGCAGGCGCTGAAGGAAGTCGAGGTCGCTTTCGCGGTGCTGCACGCAGTAGGCGCGCTGGCCGCCGTTGCGGGCGAACAGGCCCTGGGCCACGTGCTCGGCCACGCCTTCGTCCCAGCGCCAGACGGCCAGCTCGGGGTGCTGCGAGAGCACGTCATCGACGATGTCGATGAGGCTGCGGTCCTGCCAGACGCGGCTGCTCAGGGTGTGGGCCAGCAGCGCGATCCAGGGCTGCACGGTGAGGGCCTTGCGGGCGAAGCCGCCATCGGCGTGCAGGGCGCGGGCCTCGGTGACGATGCCGCTGCGCAGGACATGGCTGCCATCGGCCAGTTGGGTGCGCAAAGTGAGGGCCTGGCCGCACAGCTGCTTGAGCGGCACGTGGGCGTCGAGCATCAGCACCTGCAGCGTCAGGCGGAAAGGCTCGGACACCGCCTCGTGCAGCTCGAAGCGCTCCAGCAGGAGGTCGCTGGCGCGCACGGGCACCTGGGCCTTCGCCGGCTGGGCGCCCGCCGTGTCAGCGCCCGGCGGCGTGGCAAGGGTGTGCAGCCGGCTGCCTTGCGTCCACATGGACAACAAGCGCTCCGCCATCGCGCCAATCCCGCCGATCTCGTCGATCTGGCTCGGCAATTCCATCGGTCCCTGAACTGTGTTTTTGGTGTGGGCCGAGTTTAGGAGCAGCCCATGCGGCGGCATCTCCCCCTTTCGGGGCGTATGTGCAACGAAGTGCAACGCCCGCGGCGGCCGCACAGCCTGGGCAGCCGCAGGCTCAGGTTTGGCGGGCGCGCGCCAGGATGAAGTCCACGAAGGTGGACGCCGCCCGGGTGGGGTGGCGGTTGGGCATGTAGAGCATGACCATGCGCGTGCCGAAGATGCTGAGCTTCCAGTCGTCCAGCGCGGTCAGCACCTCGCCGCTGTCGATGAGGGACTGCACCACGTAGTCGGGCACCAGGCCCACGCCCACGCCGGCCTCGATGGCCTGGCGCAGGAAGTGGAAGTTCTCCGACGTCAGCGTGGGCGACAGCGGCACCTCGTGGCGCTCGCCGTGCAGGTAGGCGGCCAGGCGCAACTGGCGCCCCACGACGGCGGAGGTGATGAGCGGCGCCGAGCACAAATCGTCGAGCTGGGCCGGCATGCCGTGGGCCTCGGCGTAGGCGCGCGAGGCGCAGGCCACGTAGCGCACCGGGCCCATGTCGCGGGCCACGAGCTGGTCGGGCGGCTCGGACATGACGCGCACGGCGATGTCCACCTCGTCGCGCATCAGGTCGACGACGCGGTTCTCGAAGACAACGTCCAGCACGATGCCGGGGTGGGTGCGCTTGAAGTCGATCAGCCAGGGCGCCATCACCAGCTGGCCGTAGCCGCTGGCCACGCTCAGGCGCACGCGGCCCTGCAAGGTCTGGCCCAGGGTAGAGACGGTGTCGCGCGCGGCGGCGAGTTCGTCGCGGATCTTGCGGCCGTGCTCGTAGAGCTGCAGGCCGACCTCGGTGGGCGCGATGCGGCGGGTGCTGCGGCGCACCAGCTGCTGGCCGAGGTTGCGCTCGAACTGGTTGAGGTGGTAGCTGACGTTGGCGCGGCTGGTTTTCAGACGGCGCGCGGCTTCGCTGAGCGAGCCGGCGTCCAGGATGTCAACGAGCAGGGTCAGGGCGTGGAGGTCCATGGGGGCAGACATGGCCTCATTGTCAAATTTCCTTTGACAGCCTGTCAATGCTTACGCGGATTGTCAAAAGCGCTTCACCCTCGAACAATCGCAGGCATGGATGCCCAAGCCACTGCCCCCGAGCCCGCCGCCGTTCACCTGAGCGTGCGCGACCACATCGCCTTCATCGCGGTGGACCACCCGCCCGTCAACGCCCTGAGCACCGCGGTGCGCCGTGGTTTGATGGACGCCATCGCCCAGGCCGACGCCGATGCGGACGTGCACGCGGTGCTCGTCCACGGTCGGGGCAAGGCCTTCATCGCGGGGGCGGACATCCGTGAATTCGGGCTGCCGCCGCAAGCGCCTTCGCTGCCGGACGTGTGCCTGCGCATCGAGGCCTGCGGCAAGCCGGTGG
>CAIQIL010000056.1 GCA_903871865.1 uncultured Burkholderiales bacterium | reverse complement strand
TGGCCGCGCGCAGGCCATGGGCCTCGACCGGGAACACCACGGCGCAGGCGATGGGCTCGGGCGCGACCGTCAGGGCCATCAACTGTGCGAAGCGTTCGTGGCGGTGCAGGTGCAGCTCGGGCAGGGCCTTGGGCGGGCGAATGACCTTGGCCGTGGGCGCGATGACCTCGGCCTCGCCGGTGATGACGGCCTTGCCTTCCTGGTTGGTGCAGACGCAGGCCAGGCGCAGCCGGTTTTTCTCGCCCTTGTGCGTGACGCTGACGCTGACGTGGATGACGTCACCCAGGCCCACGGGCCGCACGAAGTTGAGCTGCTGCGAAACGTAGATGGTGCCGGGGCCCGGCAGGCGGGTGCCCAGCACGGTGGAGATCAGCGTGCCGCCCCACATGCCGTGGGCAATGACGTGGTGGAAGGGCGTTTCACGCGCATAGGCCTCGTCGAGGTGGGCGGGGTTGACGTCGCCGCTGAGGATGGCGAAGACCTCGATGTCTTCCTTGGTGAGCGTGCGCTGCAGCGAGGCGGTTTCGCCCACGCTGATTTCCTCGTAGGTGCGGTTTTCCAGCAAGGCCGGGGTGGTGTCGGGGCTCATGGCGATCACTCCTGACGGACGTAGCTGCCGGGGGCATCGGGCAGGCGGCGTTTGCTGCCGGGCACGCCCATGGACGGCGGGGCGGTCAGGCCGCTGGAGTGCTGCACCAGCCAGTTTTGCCAAGCCGGCCACCACGAGCCTTCCTGGTGCGGCACCTCGGCCTGCCAGCGCTCGGGCGAGGTGTAGGCCTCGGTGGGGGGGCGGTGGTGCAGCTGGAAGTGGCGGCCCTTGTGGCCGGGTTCACTGACGATGCCGGCGTTGTGCCCGCCGCTGGTGAGCGCGAAGGTGACGTCCAGCGGCAGCAGGTGCAGCTTGTAGACAGACTTCCACGGCGCGACGTGGTCGCTGACCGTGCCCACGGCGAAGCAGGGCACCCGGATGTCGGTGAACCAGATGGGCTGGCCGTTGACCTCATAGCGACCGGCCGAGAGGTCGTTGTGCAGGAAGAGCTTGTGCAGGTACTCCGAGTGCATGCGGTAGGGCATGCGGGTGGTGTCGGCGTTCCAGGCCATCAGGTCGTTGGGTCGGTCGCGCTCGCCCAGCAGGTAGTTCTTCATGGCGCGCGACCAGACCAGGTCGTTGGAGTGCAGCAGCGTGAAAGCGCCGGCCATCTGCGTGCCTTTGAGGAATCCTTGCTCGGCCATCATGGCCTCGATGAGGTCCACCTCGCTCTCGTTGATGAAGAGCAGCAATTCGCCGGCCTCGGTGAAGTCGCCCTGCGCGGCGAACAGCGTCATCGAGGCCAGGCGCTCGTCGCCATCGCGGCCCATGGTGGCGGCCGTGATCATCAACAGCGTGCCGCCCAGGCAGTAGCCGACGCCGTGCACCTTGCGCTCGGGCAGGATCTGGCTGACGGTGTCGAGGGCGGCCATCACGCCGTGGGTGCGGTAGTCGTCCAGGCCCTTGTTGCGATCCTCCGCAGTCGGGTTTTTCCAGGAGATCATGAACACCGTGTGCCCTTGATCGACCAGGTACTTGACCAGCGAGTTCTGCGGCGACAGGTCGAGGATGTAGTACTTCATGATCCAGGCCGGCACGATCAGCACGGGCTCGGCCTGGACCTTGTCGGTCGTGGGGCTGTACTGGATGAGCTCGATGAGGTCGTTGCGGAACACCACCTTGCCCGGCGTGGTCGCCACGTCGTGGCCGATCTTGAACTGCTCGGTGCCCGCTGCCGGCAAGCCCCGCACCGTGCGCTGGGCATCGTCGCTCCAGTTGTGGGCGCCGCGCAGCAGGTTCATGCCGCTTTCTTTGGCGGTGGTTTGCAGCACATCCGGGTTCATCCAGGGGATGTTGGCCGGGTTGACGATGTCCATCCACTGGCGGGCGGCGAAGTTGGCCATTTCTTCGTGGCGGTGGTTGAGGCCTGGCACGCAGCTGGTGGCCTGATGCCAGACGTGCTCCAGCACCTGGAAGGATTGCGCGTACACGTTGAAGGGCCAGTTCTGCCAGGCCGGGCTGGCGAAGCGGCGGTCGTGCACAGGCAGGGGCAAGGGGTGGGCGCAGCCTGGCTGCACCGGCGCGTCGGCCTCATGGTCGTGGCGGGCGCTGTCGGTGCCCCCTTGCACCAGCCGGTTCACGGCCAGGGTCACGTCGTCGGCGCTGCGCTTGACGATGTCGAGCTGCTTGCCCGGCGAGATCATCAGGTGCATCAGCCAGTCCAGGTACACCAGGGTGGACTGGATGGGCGAGATGCCGCCCATGAGCTGCCCCACCTGGCTGTGGGTGTGGAGGTCGAGGGCGCGGACCCAATCTTCCCAGCTCATCTTGGGGGCGGCGGTGTGGGTGTGAGGCATCTGGGTCTCCTTGGGTGTGGTGGGCTGAGGCCATGCGCCTCAACCCTGTCGGGCCAGCATCGACCTGAATCTTGTCAAGGCGATGACCAGGAAAAGACCACCGGCGGCCGACACCGCCAGCAGTTGAGGCAGGACAAGCCGAACCCCCGCATCGCGGTACAACACGGCCTGTGTGAGCTTGACGTACTGCGTGGTCGGTGAAATCTGCACGATGTGCTGCATCAGCTCAGGCATGCTCTCCACCGGCGTGGCGGCGCCACTGAGCAGGTACAGCACCACGTACACCGGCGCGGCCAGCAAGCCGAACTGCGGCATGGACGAGGCCATGGTGGCCAGCAAGATGCCCAGTGCCGTGACGGCGAACAGGTACAGCGACGTGCCCAGCATGAACAGCGGCACCGAACCCGGCAGCGGCACCTGCAGCCAGCCGCGGATGACCAGCTCCAGCGACAGCCACACCGCCAGCACGATGACGCCCCCGTTGGCCAGGATCTTCGCCATGGCGATCTCGCTGGGGCGCACCGGCATCACCAGCAAGTGCTCGATGGTGCCGTGTTCGCGCTCGCGGATCACGGCCGCCCCGACCAGGATGATGGCCAGCACCGTCACGTTGGTCTCGACCAGCATCACCGAGCTGAACCACTCCGACTGGTTGTTGGGGTTGAACATCAAGCGCACCACCGGCGGCGCCGGCAACACCGAGGCGATGCCGTGCTGGTGGAAGAAGTCGAGCTGCTCGCGCAGGAAGATCTCATTGAGGTAGGCCACGCCCAGGCCGGCCTGCGTCATGGCCGTGGCGTCCACCGTCACCTGGATGGCGGGGCTGCGTCCAGCCAGCACATCGGCTTCGAAGCGCGGCGGGATGTCGATCACGAAGATGAAGTCGCCGCGGTCCAGGGCGTCGCCCGCGTCTTGCGGGGCGATGTCGCGCGGCGTCTGGAAATAGGGCGGACGCAAGGCGTCGCGCAGGCGCAGTGACAAGGTGGATTGGTCGCCGTCGATCATGGCCACCGAGGCGTGCGAGACCTCGGCCTTCACGCCCTTGGCCGTGGTGTACACCGACACGGTGAAGGCGAACAGGATCAGGCCCATCAGCGGCACATCGGTCGCCAGGCTGCGCAACTCTTTCCACGACAGCCGCCACACATTGCTCAACCAGCGCCACATGCCTCAGCCCTCCTGCTTGCGCACGAGCAGGCGTGCCAAGCCCAGGTACAGCAGCCCAAAGCCCAGCAGCGCCGCGTACATCGGCCAGAAGCTGCCAAAGCCCAGCCCTTTGGTGAAGGCCCCCAGGCTGATGAGCTGAAACCACGAGGCCGGGAAGCCCTTGCCGACCCAGACCGCCGCGCCCGTCAGCGTGGACACCGGGTAGAGCAGCCCCGAGAAGTTCACCGAAGGGATCAGGCAGATGATGGCCGAGGCGAACGAAGCCGCCACCTGCGAGCGCAGGAAGGCCGACAGGAAGAGGCCCAGCGCCGTGGTGGCGAACACAAAGCACAGCGCGCCCAGGCTCAGCGCCAGGAAGCTGCCTTTGAGGGGCACCTGCAGCAGGAAGACGCTGAGGAACACCAGCGTCAGGTAGCTGGCCATGGCCAGGGCCACATACGGCATCTGCTTGCCCAGCAGGAACTGGCCCACGGTGGCTGGCGAGGCGTAGAGGTTGAGGATGGATCCCATCTCTTTTTCGCGCACCACGCCCAGCGCCGTCAGCATGGCCGGGATGATGATGAGGCACAGCATCAACAGGCCCGGGGTCGACGCATAGATGCTGCGGAAGGACTGGTTGTAGGCAAAGCGCGGCTCCAGCCGTGCGGGCAGGGTGGGGGGCGTCAGGCCGGGTGTTTCGCGGGCGAAGCGCATGGCGTGCTCCAGCACGATGCCTTGCGCGTAGCCGCGCACGTTCTCGGCCGTGAAGGGCTGGGTGCCATCGACGAAGAAACCCACCTCCGGGCGCCGACCGGCCAGCAGGTCGCGGCCAAAGCCCGGCGGGATTTCCATGACCAGGCTCACGTCGTGGCGGCGCAGGCTGGTTTGCACGGCCTCGTCGGTGTGCAAGTCGGGCTGCTGGTCGAAGTAGCGCGAACCCGCGAAGTGCTCGATGAGCCGGCGGCTGTCGTGGGTCTGGTCGTGGTCGAGCACGGCGAACTTCACGTGCTCGACGTCGAAGGAGATGCTCCAGGCCGCCGTCACCAGCAGAATGATGGGGCCCAGCAAGGCGAAGGTCAGGCGGATGCGGTCGCGCCGGAGCTCCATGCCCTCGCGCAGGGCGAAGGCCCACACGCCGGCCAGCCAGGCGCTCAGGCTGTGGCGTGGTTTGGCGCTCGGGGCCGTGGGGGCGCTGGCTGCAGGCGCGGTGCCGACGGTGGCCGCCGCCTGCGCAGCCTGCACGGTGTCGTCCGCCGCTTGCAGGTAGGCCACGAAAGCGGTTTCCAGCGAATCGGCTTGCTGGCTGTCGCGCAACTCGGCGGGCGAGCCCACGGCCAGCACGCGGCCACGGTGCATCAGCGAGATGCGGTCGCAGCGCTCGGCCTCGTTCATGAAGTGGGTGGACACGAAGATGGTGACCTGCTGCTCGCGCGACAGCGTCACCAGCCGGCGCCAGAACAGGTCGCGCGCGGCCGGGTCGACGCCCGAGGTGGGCTCATCGAGGATCAGCACCTCAGGCTTGTGCAGGCAGGCCGCGGCCAATTGCAGCCGTTGGCGGATGCCCAGCGACAGGGCTTTGGGGCTGGCATCGGCGTGCTCCTGCAGGTCGAAGTCGTGCAGGGCCTCGTCGATCGCCGCCGTGGCACGCGGGCCGTCCAGTCGGTAGAGGCGGGCGTGCAGGTCCAGGTTCTGGCGCACGCTGAGCTCTTCGTACAGCGAGAAGGCCTGCGACATGTAGCCCACGCGCAGCCGCGTGGCCAGGTCGCCCGCACGGATCGGCTGGCCCAGCAACTGCGCTTCGCCGCTGCTGATGTCGAGCAAGCCGGTCAGCATCTTCATGGTTGTGGTCTTGCCGCAGCCGTTGGAGCCGAGGAAGCCGAAGATCTCGCCGCGCTCGATGCGGAAGCTGACGTCATCCACCGCCACGAAGTCGCCGAAGCGCCGGGTCAGCCTCGTGGCCTCGATGGCTGGCGGCCCGTCGCTGTGCCCCCGCGGCGGGATGGTGAGCGGCTCGGTGTTGCCGCGCTGCTCGGGCGGCAACAGGTCGATGTAGGCCGCCTCCAGCGTGCCTTGTGGCGTGCGTGCCAGCACCTCGCGCGTGCGGTCGTACACCAGCACACGCCCATCGTTCATGGCCACGAGGTGCTCGAAGCGCTCGGCTTCTTCCATGTAGGCCGTGGCGACGATGACGGTCATGCCTGGGCGTTCGGCGCGCAAGGCCTCGACCAGGGCCCAGAACTGCCGCCGCGACAGCGGGTCCACGCCGGTGGTGGGCTCGTCGAGGATGAGCAAGTCCGGGTCGTGCACCAGGGCGCAGCACAGCCCCAGTTTTTGCTTCATGCCCCCCGACAGCTTGCCCGCAGGGCGGTCGCGGAAGGGCGTCAGGCCGGTGGCGTCCATCAGGCGCTGCAGGCGCTCGGCACGCTCGCGCGCACCTTGGCCGAACAGGCGCGCGAAGAAATCGATGTTCTCGGCCACCGACAGCGTCGGGTACAAATTGCGGCCCAAGCCCTGCGGCATGAAGGCCACGCGCGGCGCGAGCACGGCGCGCTCGCGGGCCTGGGCCATGTCGTGGCCCAGCACTTGCACGCTGCCGTGCTGCAGGCGCTTCACCCCGGCGATCAGCGACAGCAACGTCGATTTGCCCACGCCGTCCGGCCCCACCAGACCGATGGTCTGGCCGGCGGGCAAGGTCAGGGAGACGTGGCGCAGCGCGACGGCATCGCCATGGCGGTGGCTGACGTCCTGGAGCACCACGGCAGGTGCGGTGGCGTTCACGGCGTGGCCTGTGTTGCCGAGGTGGCGGGTGCGGGCTCAGGCAACTTCACCTGCAGGGAGGCAGGCCAGGGCGTGCGTGCGTCGGTGCGCACATGGCCATAGCCGGTCAGCCCGGCCTTGACGTAGCGGCTGTAGCGCTGCGTGACCTCGCGCGGCACTTGCAGCTTCACCCGAAAGACCAGCTTTTCGCGCTCGGCCTCGGTCTCCACATATTTGGGCGTGAACTGCGCTTCCGCCGCCACGAACGACACCTTGGCCGGAACCACGTACTGCGGCGCGGCGTCCAGCACGATGCGCGCCTCGTCGCCCACCTGCAGCTTGCCCGCCACCGCCGTGGGCAGGAAGATCGTCATGTGGGCGTCGGCCAGGTTGAGCAGTGTCACGACACGCCCGCCGGACGGGATGACCGAGCCCGGCTCGACCACGCGGTACTCGATGCGGCCGTCCACCGGCGCACGCAAGCTCATGTCCTCGATGGCCACGTTCAGGCGGCGAATCTGCGCTTCGGCCTCGCCACGGGCCGCGGTGGCCTCGCCAATCGCCGCGGTGGCCACCTTCACGCCGGCCTGTTCGCCATCGCGCTGGGCCGTGCGGCGCTCGACCTCGGCGCCCGAGACCAGTGCGTCCTGTTGGAGCTTGCCCGCGTGGTCCAGCTCCAGTTGGGCCAGCCGCGCTTGCACCCGGCGGACTTCGGTCTCGGCCTGGGCGCGCTGCATGGCCTGGCCTGCGCGGTCGCGGGCGGCGGCCACGGCATCGCGCTGGGCCAGCAAGTCGGTGCTGTCTTGTCGGGCGATCAGGCTGCCGGCCTTCACCAAGTCACCTTCCTGCACAGGCAGCTCGACGATGCGGCCCGGGTACTTGGCCGCGATGTCGATGCGCTCGACCTCCATGCGGCCATTGCCGCGAGCCAGGCCGTCGGGCAGGCCGCGGTCGCGCGTGTGCAACCAGTAAGCCAGACCGACGGCGCTGGCGATGGCGGCCAGGGGCAGGGTCCAGCGCAGCAGGGAGGTGTTCATGCGGAATGGGGGATGAATCTGCGAGTGTTGCGCTGCAGCATCGCGCCTGTGCCGCCATCCGTCAATCCGCCAAATTGATGTGCCTCAAGGATGGCAACAACTTTGGTGGCGGGTGTGGCTCACAGTGTGCAGGCCATGAAGCGGGCGTCCGCGCCAAAGCTGGCCAGCTTGTCCCCGGGTGTTTCGGCCGGCATGGCCTGCGCGGCAAAGCCCTGGCCTTGCCAAAAGCCTTCCGAGCCCTGCACGGCCACCAGCACCACCTGCTGCAGGCCCATGTCGCGGGCGCACTGTTGCGCCCGGGCCACCAACCGGGGTGCCAGTGACCGGCCCCGTGCGATCGGCGCCACCGCCAGGTCGTGCAGGTAGAGCCATTGCGCCTGGGCAGGTGCCTGCCATTGCGTCGCGTGGAGCGCCGGCAGGCTGTGGGCGTCCACCGGCAGGCTGACCAGGTAGGCCATGATGCCTTCGGTGGCGGTCGAGGCCACCCAGCAGGTGTCCGGTGCACCTGCCAGCTTGCTGGCAAAAGCCGTCAGTGGCTCATGGAAAGCAGGCGCGTAACACCGTTGCTGCACGGCCAGCACGCCGGGCAGATCGGTCGAGGTCATGGGGCGGATCAGCATGGCGCCTGCTTGCGGGGGTGGGGGGTGTTTCTCCGGACATGCCAGAGCCTTGGGCTGCACCGGCTGGCGTTATCCTAGACGCATCACGTCCATCTGCATTTGCTGTCGAACCCATGATCACTGTCGAAAAAAGCCGCTCCTGGCAAGGCGTGGCCATCGCGGCTGCCCTGGCGGCGGCCGCTGCTGGCGCTTACTGGGCCTTTGCCCCCTCGAACGACGGCGGCGCTGCCCATGGCACCAACAACGCAGGCAACGGCATGTGGCCCGGCATGGGCAACAGCGCCTCGGTGGTGTCCACCGGTGCGCCTGAGCTCAACCCGCCCGTGCTCGCCGATGGCCGCCCGTCCGACCTCAGCGAGGCCGACTGGCAATCTCTGGAAGCGGCGCTGAAACGGCAGCCCAATGCCAAGGCCGAAGCCACCCGCATCGTCAGCTACCTGCGCTACCAGAAGGCCTTCGAAACCTGGCAGAACCTCGACGAACAGCGCGACGCCCGCAAGCGCCGTCAGATGGCCGAAGCGCTCATGAGCGAACTGCCCGAGCGCATGAAATCGGGCGAATTCACCCTGGTGGAAGCCACCTTGATGGGCGTGGTGCTGGTGGCCGACATGGAGCCCGACGAGGCCAAGCGCACCCAGCGCGCTGAAGCCTGGCAGGCCAAGGTGGGCAGCATGGTGGCCAACCCCGAAGACGAAGCCCAGATGGCGGCACTCAACCGCGAAACCGAGTTCAAGCGCCGCCGCGCCTCGGCATTCGGCGACTGGCAGCTCAAGACCGACCCGGCCGAGCGCTCGCCGGCCAAGCTCTCGCAGGCCATGGAAGACATCCAGCGGATGTACAACAGCGGCGCCTCCAACTGAGCGCTGGCTTGGGCCCAGGGCCTTCAGCGCAAGCGCGCTTCCAGCTGCTCGCGCACCGCGGGCCAGTCGTGGCGCGTGATGGCGTGCATCACCGAATCGCGGATGAACCCGTCGCGCATCACCATGTGGCTGCGCAGCGTGCCCTCCTCGCGCGCCCCGATGCGCACGATGGCCTGACGCGACGCCAGGTTGCGTGAGTCCGTCAGCAACTCCACGCGGTTGCAGGCCCAGTGCCCGAAAGCGTGGCACAGCATCAGGTACTTGGCCTCGGTGTTGATGTGGGTGCGCTGCCAGCTGCGGCCGATGAAGGTGAAGCCGATCTCCACCCGCCGGTGCGCTGCCTCGATGCAGCGGAACCGCGTGCTGCCGACCACCGCGCCACTCGCCACATCCACCGTGGCGAAGGCCAGCTCGCGGCCGGCTGCCAGCGCCGCATCGGCCGATTCGAAAAAGCCCGCCAGGTCACGCGGGTGCGGCACGAAGGTCACGGGCAGGGCCCAGAGCTCGCCATCGGCAATGGCCGCGGCGATGCCAGCTTCGTGCGCGGTGCGCGACAGCGGCTCCAGCCGCACGCGGCGGCCCTGGAGGGTGATGGCAGAGATTTGCATCGACATGTTCAGCCCGGTGTGAGGCCCAGAGCTTGCCACGCTGCCGCGCAACCTGCACCGCGAGCCCGGCGCTGACGCGGGAACATTGTGCGCACGGTTCCCCCTTCAGAGGGGAGACCTGAGCAGGGCTCCTCGCGGATGATCACGGCAGATTCTTTCCGTGTGTCAACCGCCCGCTTCCACCGCCCATGGCCCGCGCTCAGTCCTCCTCACCCGCCTGCGCCAGCCTGGCCAAGCACCACGGCTGCACGCTTGGCCGCAGGTGCCTGCCGTGAGTCCGTCAGGGGTGCAGCCAGCGCAAGGCCCCCACCCACAAGGGCACGGTGACCATGCCCAGCAAGGTGGACAGGGTGATGAGGCCCGCCACGAAGGGGCCGTTGCCACCCATGCGAACGGCCAGCACGTAGGCGCTGGAGGCCGTCGGCAGGGCGCCAAAGGCCACCAGGATGGCCCGCTGAGCGTCGGGCAAGGCCAGCCACTGGCCCAGCAGCATGGCCGCCAGGGGCAGCACCAGGTGCCGGATCGCCAGCAGGCCGCCCGCCAGACCGGGGGCGGCGGCCAGCCCCGTCCATTGCAGGCCGGCGCCCACGGCCAGCAAGCCCATGGGCAAGGCGGCCTGCCCGATGCGGCCCACCGTTTCCATCAGCCAGTGCGGCAGGGGGATGCCCAGCACGCGCACGGTCAAGCCGGCCAGGGTGCTGATGATCAGGGGGTTGCGGGCCATCTCCCGCAGGGTGTTGTGGCCGCCGTGCCGCGCCAGGCTCCAGACGGCACCGGCGTTGCACAGGGGCACGCACAAGGCGATGAGGATGGCGATCAGCGCCACACCCTGCGCCCCCAGCAGCCGGTCGGCCAGCGCCAGTGCGATGTAGGAGTTGAAGCGGAACGCGACCTGCGCACCACTGGCGTGCAAGCGCGCGTCCACGCCCGGGCCATGGCGCAGCAAGGTGGCCAGGCCCAGCCCCAGCAGGCTCAGCGCCACACCGGCGCCCGCCATGGCCGCGGCATCGGTCGGGCGCAGCGGGCTCTTGACGATGGAGGCGAACAGCAGGGCCGGGAACAGCAGGTTGTAAACCAGCCGCTCGACCACGTCCCAGGTGGGGCGTTCAAAAGACGTGAAGCGGCACAGGAAGAATCCACCCACAATCAGCAGGAAATCGGGCAACAGCATCAAGGGGTCCAGCATGGGTTGGAGGTTAACGCCATCCCCTTGATTTGCGCGTGTGGAACCCCACATGCCCTGTCAGCCCTCAATTGGCCTCATGTTGGGCCCAGCCTCTGGCAACAAGGACGAGATTGCATGGATTCCATTTCCTGG
>CAIQIL010000055.1 GCA_903871865.1 uncultured Burkholderiales bacterium | reverse complement strand
GGCCGACGTGGCCGTGACCCTGGCCGACTTCAAGGGCTTTGCCGGCGAAGCCATGGCCATGGGCGAGCGCACGCCGCTGGCCTCGGTCAACGCGCCTGCATCCGGCCGCATGGCCGTGGGCGAGGCCATCACCAACCTGTTGGCCGCGCCCATTGAGCTGTCCCGCGTGAAGCTGTCGGCCAACTGGATGGCCGCTTGCGGCGAGGCCGGTGAAGACGCCGCGCTGTACGAGACGGTGCGCGCCGTGGGCATGGAACTGTGCCCGGCCTTGGGCGTGTCGATTCCCGTGGGCAAGGACTCGCTGTCCATGCGCACGAAATGGAAAGAAGGTGGGAGCGACAACGGCGCCACCAAGCAGGTCACGGCCCCCGTGTCCCTGATCGTGACGGCCTTTGCGTCCATCGCCGATGTGCGCCCCACGCTGACGCCGCAACTCGTCACCAGCGAGCACGGCCAGCCGCTGGACACCAGCCTGATCCTGATCGACCTGGGCGAAGGCCAGCGCCGCATGGCCGGCTCGATGCTGGCCCAGGTGCTCGGCCAGTTCGGCAACGAGGTGCCGGACGTGGACAACCCCGCCATGCTCAAGGCCACGGTCGAGGCCGTGAACGCCCTGCGCGTCCAAGGCAAGCTGCTGGCCTACCACGACCGCGGTGACGGCGGCCTGTGGGCCACGGTGTGCGAAATGGCTTTTGCCGGCCACACCGGCGTGAGCCTGAACGTGGACATGCTGGTCACCGAAGGCGACGGCATCAGCGACAGCCGCGCCGACACGGGTGACTCCAAGAACTGGGCCGGCCAGGTGGGCGAGCGCCGCAACGAGCTGACGCTCAAGGCCCTGTTCAACGAAGAGCTGGGCGTGGTGCTGCAGGTGCGCACCGCCGAGCGCGACGCCGTCATGCAGACCCTGCGCGAGCACGGCCTGAGCAAGCACAGCCACGTCATCGGCAAGCCGAACAACCGTGGCGAGCTGCAAGTCTGGCGCGACGCCAAGGACATCTTCAAGGCCCCGCTGCAGCAGCTGCACCAGACCTGGGACGAGGTGAGCTGGCGCATCGCCCAGCTGCGCGACAACCCGGCCTGCGCCGACAGCGAGCACGCCAGCATCGGCCAGCCCGAGAACACCGGCTTGCACGTGAAGCTGGGCTTCGACCCGCTGGAAGACGTGGCCGCGCCCTTCATCGGCAAGGCGCGCCCCAAGGTCGCCATCCTGCGCGAGCAGGGCGTGAACTCGCACGTGGAAATGGCCTATGCGATGAGCCTGGGCGGCTTCGACACCTTTGACGTGCACATGAGCGACCTGATCGCCGGCCGCGCCCGCCTGGACCCGTTCCAGGGCTTCGTGGCCTGCGGTGGCTTCTCCTACGGCGACACCCTGGGCGCCGGCGAGGGCTGGGCGCGCTCCATCCTGTTCAACCCGCAGCTGGCCGAGCAGTTCGCCGCCTTCATGGCCCGCCAGGAGACCTTCGGCCTGGGCGTGTGCAACGGCTGCCAGATGCTGGCCGCGCTCAGCCCCATCATCCCGGGTGCGCAGGACTGGCCGAAGTTCACCACCAACCAGAGCACGCGCTTCGAGGCCCGCCTGAGCCAGGTCGAGGTGCTGGACAGCCCCTCCATCTTCTTCCAGGGCATGGCCGGCAGCCGCATGCCGATCGCCGTGTCGCATGGCGAAGGCTTTGCCAATTTCTCGCAGCGCGGCGATGCCGCCAAGGTGCACCGCGCCGTCCGCTTCGTGGACCACACCGGCGCGCCCACCGAGGTCTATCCGCTCAACCCGAACGGCTCACCGGAGGGCCTGACCGGCGTGACCACGGCCGACGGCCGCTTCACGGCCATGATGCCGCACCCCGAGCGCGTCTTCCGCAACGTCCAGATGAGCTGGACCAGCGGCAATGCAGGCGACGCCAGCCCCTGGCTGCGCATGTTCCGCAACGCGCGCAAATGGGTGGGTTGATGTTGGTGGGCTGATGTGGGTGGGCTGAACCCCGCCTGAGGCCCGCAAGCCGGGCTGAGCGGCGTGTCGGCCAACTTGGGCGGCAGGCCGCTGAAAATCAGTCGCGCGCAAGGTCGGCGAACACGGCACGCCGCGCAGATCGGCTCGGCCGCCAGGCTTTTCGGGCGAGGTGCCAGCCGTTTGGCTTCGCGCGCCGCTCAGGGCTGTGTCAGCCGCAAGTCAGAACGAGGCAGGCGCCAGCCGGCCCGGGTCGCGCGCCAGCCCATGTGGGCGGCGTGCCGGTGGCAACGCTTGGCACGCCAGACAAGCTCAGCGGCGCACGCAGCCAAACGGTTTGCGCGCAAAACAAAAAGCCCGGCATGCGGGGCTTTGTCGGGAGCGGGCCACTGGCGGGCCTCAGCGCGTCAGGGCTCGCGGATGACGCCCGGACAAATCACCGAAACGGTCGTCTTCGCGCAGGAAGTGCGAGCGCGGCATCACGGCAATCTCGGTGATGTCGGCGGCCAGCTTCGGCGCAAAGCCCATCTGGTCGAGCACATCGCGCTGCAGGTCCACGCCCGGGGCGATTTCGAACAGCTCGATGCCTTCGGGCGTCAGGCGGAAGCTCGCGCGCTCGGTCAGGTAGAGCGCCTGCTGGCCGCACCAGGGCCTGCGGGCCGCTGAAGGTGATCTGCGCGACCGCTACCAGCCCTTTGGCGTGTGGACGCTCAGTGGCCCGGCGGGCCCGGAGAAGGTCAAGGTGACCGGGCGGCTGTCGTCGAACAACTCGGAAATCGTGCGGGGCTGGGCCATGGACGGCCACGGCATCCTGCTGACAGCGCGCTGGGACGTCGAGGCCGACCTGCAGGCCGGGCGCTTGTGCACGCTGATGCCGGCGTGGTCACAGCCGGCCGACATCTGGGCCGTCAGCACGGTGCGCCTGAGCCAGTCGGCCAAGGTGCGCGTGGCCGTGCGCTTCCTGCAGGAGCAGCTGGCCGAGGGGCCGTTTGCATTGCTTCAGCCGGTCTGACGCCGGCCTGAAGCCTTGGGAAGGGGCGTGATCAGGCCGCAATCAGGCGGACGCTGAGCGTCTGCGCCGGCGTGGTGATGCCGATCAGGCGGTCGATGTTGGGGTGCTTGCCCGGGTTGGCGCGGGCGTCGTCCGTGTGCTCGGCGTAGATCGTCAGGCCTTCGGCAGCGGCGGCCGGGTGGATGCTGCCGTGCTTGGCGGCCAGGGCGGCGTACACGGCCAGCGAGCCAGCCTGGCCCGGTTTGTTCTCGATGCGCGCGGTGAGCTCGCCCGCGGCGTTGCTCAACTCCAGGGCGGCCAGGTGGGCGACAGGGGGCAGGGCTTTGAGGTTGTCGGCGAAGGCCATGCGGCGGGCTCCAGAGGTGGGTTGCAGGGGCCGCATTGTGCCCCAGCCGCTTGCCCGGCCGCTGTCTCCGCCGATCAGACCGGCTGCACGTTCATCGGCACGTCGGTGGGCACTTCCATCGCGACATCCATCGGCGCATCGAAGGGCATGTCCTGACCGGCCATGACCTGGCCCCAGTCCACGATGGCCAAGCGGCCGTCGGCGTGCTCGACCAGGGCCGTGAGGCTCTCCACCCAGTCGCCGTCGTTGCAGTAAAGGATGTCTTCCACCATGCGCATCTCGGCGTGGTGGATGTGGCCGCAGACCAGGCCATCGACGCCGCGCTTGCGGGCCTCGCGGGCCAGGGCGGACTCGAAATCGCCCATGTAGCTGACGGCGCGCTTGACCTTGAGCTTGAGGTACTTGGAGAGCGACCAGTAAGGCAGGCCGGCGCGGGCGCGGAAAGAGTTCAGGTGGCGGTTGAGCTTGAGGGTGAATTCGTAGAGCGAGTCGCCCAGCAGGGCCAGCCAGCGTGCGCACTGGATGACGCCGTCGTAGAGGTCGCCGTGGGTGATCCACAGGCGCTTGCCGTCGGCGGTGGTGTGGATCCATTCCTCGGCCACCTCGATGCCACCGAAGGAGTGGTCGAGGAACTTGCGACCGAACTCGTCGTGGTTGCCCGGGATGAAGATGACGCGCGTGCCCTTGCGCGCCTTGCGCAGCAGCTTTTGGACGACGTCGTTGTGGGCCTGCGGCCAGTACCAGCTGCGGCGCAGCTGCCAGCCATCGATGATGTCGCCCACGAGGTAGAGGGTGTCGCACTCGACGCGCTTGAGGAAGTCCAGCAAGGCATCGGCCTGGCAGCCCGGCGTGCCCAGGTGGACGTCGGAGATCCAGACCGTTCGAACCTTGAAATGGCCCTCGCGCTCATCGGTTTGGGGGGAGCCTGGTTCGCGCCCTGGGCCGGCCATGAAGCCGGCGGGCGAGGTCAAGGCCTTGAGCAGTGGGGCGTTGATCCAGTTCCGCATGCGCTGATGGTCGCCAGCGCGTGTGACAGTGCCGCGACGGTGGGGTGACGGTTTCGCTCACCCCCGGGAAAGCGTGTGATCGGGCGCACCCGCGTGGGGCGCCGGTGTCAGACCGCCGTCGGCCGCGTCTTGTAGAACTGCACCGGCGCGTCCGGCACCTGGTTGAGCACCGACTTCTTCATCTTGCCCACCACGTGCATTTCGCAGGGCTTGCAGTCGAAGCGCAGGGTCAGCTTTTCCTTGCCGTTGATGAGCTGCAGCGGTTCGGCTTTGACCTGGCCCTGCACGCCTTGCACGCCCTTGGCCTGCTGGGGGCACAGGCTCAGGGAGAAGCGCACGCAGTGCTTGGTGATCATCAGGCTGACTTCGCCCAGCTCCTCGTGGCTTTCGTAGGCTGGCTCGATCACCTTCACGCCATGCTTGGCGTAGAAGTCGCGGGCCTTGTGGTTGAAGACGTTGGCCAGGTAGGTCAAGCTGTCTTCCGGGTAGGGCACGGGCGGCTCGACCGCGGCGGCGCGCTGCAGGCGTTCGCGCCCGGCCTCGCGGGCGGCTTCCAGCGCGACCACGGCGTCACGGCGCAAGGCCTTGAGCGCCGAGGCTGGCACGAACCAGGGCTGGG
>CAIQIL010000054.1 GCA_903871865.1 uncultured Burkholderiales bacterium | reverse complement strand
ATCATCGATGAAGCCCAGCACGCGCTCACCAGCGAAGCCGGTGAAGCCGCCATGACGGCCCTGAAGTCGGCCCGCGACCAGCTCAACCAGCCTGGCGTGGTCAAGCTGATGCTGGTGATGTCAGGCTCTGACCGAGACAAGCTGCTGCGCCTGGTCAACACCGCCGGGGCGCCGTTTTATGGCTCTCAGATCCAGCGCATGCCGCCCCTGGGGCCGGACTTCATGGCCCATGTGGCGGCCCTGATCGAAGCCCAGCGCCCGACACTGAAGCCGGTTGACCAAGGCCTGCTGCAGCAAGCCTTCGAGGTGTTCGGCTTTCGGCCGCAGTTCTTCATGGCTGCCCTGGGCCAGGTGCTCAGCCCCCTGGCGGCCCTGAGCACGCGCTTTGAAGCGGCCATGCTGGACGCCGCGCAAGCCCAACAGGCGCAGGACGAAGCCCAGATGGCGTCGGACTACGTGGGGCTCAAACCCACCGAGCAAGCGGTGCTGTGGCGCATGCTGGCCCAGGGCCCCCGCTACCGCCCATATGACGCCGAAGCCCTGCGCTTTTACCGAGACAAGGCCGGCCACCCCGTGAACGCTGCCCAGGCGCAGCGCGCGCTGGAATCGCTGCGCCAGCGCATGCCTGCCATGGTGTGGAAATCGGCCCGGGGCGAATACGCCCTGGAGGACGCCGCCATGCACCGTTGGTTCGAGAAGTGCGTTCAGGCGGGTGCCTGGCCTCCTGCGCCACCGCAGGGGCTGCTGCCTTTGGCGGACGATTGAGCGAGGCGACGCAGGCGCTCTTGGCTCAGGCGAAGTCCACCCGCCAAACATGCGCTGCGCGCTGTGCCAGCCGCTCCTGCCGGCCATTCACGGCGACCGGCGTCCAGTCGGCCTGCCCTGAAGCTGCCAAGGCCTGCGCCATGGCGTAGGCGCTGCCCGCGTACAACGGCAGCTTCTGCGAGAACTCGGCGTTGTGGCAGGCTCGGTTGATGGACGCCTCCAGCAGCAAGAGGTTGCCCAGACGGTAGGTGAAGTCCTTTTGCCGTTCTGGCGGAAAGGCGTCGTCCCAGGTGGCCGCAGGGTTTTCGGGCAGCACGTGCTCGATGGTGGCCGGGTCCGTTTCCCAATTGCGGGGCACGCCTGAAGCGTCTGCTTCCAACTGGCACAACACGTACTTCACCAGCTTCTTGCGGCGACCGTGGGTGTCGATGTCCTTGAGGGCAAAGTCGTGCACAAAGCGCTCGTCGTCCACGTGGATGCCACGCAAGGCTTCGAACACGCCTGTAGGCGTGGAGATGCGTCCATCCAGCAGCCCCTTGGCGGCAGCGTGGTAGGCGGGCTCCAGCTCGTTGGTGTTGAACCCACCGATCACCGTGTAGCGGAAGGAGAGCACGCACAAGAGCTTGAGCACGCGCACGAAGTCATCCGGGCTCAGGCGCTCCCAGGCAGCAAACACCAGCGGTGTGTGCTGGCGCACGCCAAACAGGGTCAGGTCCCGCACATGCGGGCGTGCTGAGGGTCGATCTATCCAGTACTCGTGGGTGGCGTCGTCCAGGGCCGCAAACAAGTCTGCGCGTGCCTCAAGTGCATCCATCAGCATGAAGACATCGGCGGCCGACTTCACTTCGTCGCGCACAGTCTTGAACAGGCGCTGTTTGCGCACCTGCGGGTAGCGGCACAGCAGGTGATAGCGCAAGAATTCAGGAAAACGCTCGTGCTTGACGATGGCGATCAACTGCCGCCAGCGGCGCTGCAAGGCGGTCAAGTCGGTGGGCGTTTTGATTCGCGAAAAGAGGTAGTTCTTCAGCAAGTCGGTGGACGACAGCTCCAGCCCGCGGGCGTTGAGCGTCTCGAACACGGTGTAGGCGCTGAGGTCGTCTTCCACGGTGATCTGGATGAACAGCAACTGCCGGGCGACGGTGTCTGACAAAAGGCGGGCCAGGGCCTCGCCTTCCAGACCCTGCTCGGTGATGCGCTTGAGGAACCAGGCACTGCAGTCCCACAGCAGGCGGTTCGACTTTGGCAGGGCACGCGGGTTCTGTGGCGTGCGCAGTTGCACCAGGTAGTCCTGATAGAAGCCATCGTCGGTGTCGTTGAGAAACAACTTGCTGCTTTCTTGCAGCGACGCCGGGTCCTTCTCGCCAATGAAGCGGTTGCGCAGCTGGGTGGCGCGGTCCTGGTTGGCTTGGCGGGTAGCGTCGTCGCCAGGCAAGGTGCGCAGGCGCTGGATGACGGCCAGGGCCAGCAGGCTGAGCGTGGCCACGCGCTGCTGGCCGTCGATGATCTGGAACTCACGGTCAGAACTGGCTTCCAGCACCAGGGCGCCCATGTAGTGGAAGGTGCCGGGGGTGGCATGCAGCTCGGTGATGTCGTTCCACAAGTCTTCCCACTGCTCTTCCTCCCAGGCATAGTCGCGCTGGAAGGCCGGCACACGGTACTTCTTGCCGTTGCCAATCAGGTCCAGAAAGGTGACGTCGGCGGTTTTCAGCAGGTTGCTCTTGGCCATGGCGGGGTTCCTGTGGGGCTGGCGACGGTGTCAGCCAACTGAGCTTGAACTTTATGCGATGTTGTGGATGACACCCAAAGCGCCGACCGCGGCCCTCGCTGACCCCTCACTTGCCGCAAAAAGCGGCAGCGTTGTCGCGAAAAGCGCGTGCCGTGTCGCGAAAAGCGAGTCCACTGCCGCTTGAAGCGACACCATCGCCCCTTTTTGGGGCACGCATGACACTGTGCGACCCATGCGTTGTCGTGAAAAGCGACATCGCTGTCGCAAAAAGCGAGTCCGCTGCCGTTCAAAGCGGCATGGCTGTCGCAAAAAGCGCCGACGCTGCCGTTGAAAGTGGCAACGCTGCCGCTTCAAGTGCCGACGATGCCGCTTTCAGCGCCGCGCAGGCCTCAGCGCTCCGCTGGCAGACCCCTCAAGCCCGCACCGGCCGCGCCGCCAGGAAGGCCCCGCTCGACACCAGCACCAGCCCTGCCACCAGCCAGGCCGTCAGCGGCTCATCGAGCAGCGGCACGGCGCCCAGGCCGGCCATCACGGGCACCAGGGCCACCAGGGCGCCGGTGCGCTCCGCGCCCAGGATGGTCACGGCCTTCAGGAACAGCACCATGGCCAGGATGGTTGGCCCGATGCCCTGGTACAGGGCCTGCAGCACCAGCATCGACATGGGCACCTGGTCCAGCCCCTTGGGCAAGAACAGCAGGTACACCGGCATGAACACTGCGCAGGAGGCCAGCGCCACGAAGCGCGTCAGCAGCCAGCCGTCGTAGGCCCATTTCTTGACCAGCACGCTGTAGACGGCCCAGGTGAGCGAGGCGCTCAACAGCAGCACATCGCCCAGCAGGGTGGAGGGGCCACCGTGCGTGCCCAGCACCGACGGGATGGCCACGCATAGCATGCCCAGGGCGATGGGCACCAGGGCCAGCACGCGCTGGCGTGGCGGGCGCGCGCCCAATATCAGCCAGGCCATGGCCGTGACCAGGAAGGGCTGCATGCCCGGCATGAGGATGCCGCCGTGCGCGGCCGGGGCCAGCTTGAGGCCGGCATAGACCAGCACCAGGAAGGTGAGGCCGCCGCTCAGGGCCAGGGTCCAGAGCTTGCCGTCGCGCCAGGTGCCGGCCGGCAGCTTCAGCGAAAACGGCAGCAGCACCAGCGAGGCCGTGCCCAGGCGCAGCGCGACGATGTCCCAGCCGGTCAGGCCGGTCTTGCCGCCCAGGCGCGAAATCAGGATGAAGCCCGCCCAGATCACCACCGTGGCCAGCGCGGCCAAGTAGCCGTGCAGGGCAGGGGCGTTGGAGGCTGGGGCGTGGACGGTGGGCTGGCTCATGCAAGCCAGTCTAGCCGCGCCCCCGCGGCCTGGCAGGCCTGGGGGCTCTGGGGCTCACTTGGCCGCCGCGTGGCTGCCGTGGCCGACGGCCACCGCCGTCATGTTGACGATGCGGCGCACCGTCGCCGAGGGCGTCAGGATGTGCACCGGCGCCGCCGCACCCAGCAGGATGGGGCCCACCGTCACGCCGTTGCCGCCGGTCATCTTCAGCACGTTGAAGAGGATGTTGGCCGCGTCCAGGTTCGGGCAGATCAGCACATTGGCCGTGCCCTGCAGCGTGCTGTCGGGCAGCAGCTTGAGGCGCACCGACTCGCTCAAGGCGGCGTCACCCTGCATCTCGCCATCGGCGGGGATGTGGGGCATGCGGGCCACGAACAGGTCGCGCGCCTGGCGCATCTTCTTGGCCGAGGGGCGGTTGCTGGAGCCGAACATCGAGTGCGACAGGAAGGCCACGCGCGGTGGCAGGCCGAAGCGCTGCACCTCTTCCACCGCCATCACGGCGATGTCGGCCAGCTGTTCGGCGGTGGGGTCTTCGTTGACGAAGGTGTCGGCGATGAACAGGTTGTGCTGTTCCAGGATCAGCGCGTTCAGCGCCGCCAGGCCGTGGGCCTCGGGGCGGGTGCCGATGACGTCGCGCACGTGCTCCAGGTGGAAGTCGTAGCGGCCGATGACGCCGCAGATCATGCCGTCGGCGTCGCCCATCTTCACCAGCATCGTGGCGATCAGCGAGTTCGAGCGGCGCAGCACCACCTTGGCCAGCTCGGGGCTGATGCCGTCGCGGGCGCGCAGCTGGTGGTAGGCCTCGACGTAGGCGTGGAAGCGCGGGTCGCTGCCGGGGTTGACGATCTCGCAGTTCACGCCCGGTTGCAGGCGCAGGCCGGCGCGCTCGATGCGCGTGGCGATCACGTCGGGGCGGCCCACCAGGATGGGGAAGGCGAGGTCCTCGTCGATGGCGACTTGCGCGGCACGCAGCACGCGGTCGTCTTCACCCTCGGCGTAGGCGATGCGTTTGGCCGGCTGGTTGGCCAGCTTGGCCGCCTTGGCGCCCAGGAACAGCGGGCGCATGAACAGGCCCGTGTTGGTGACGAACTGCGAGAGCGAGTCGCGGTAGGCCTTCAGGTCGGTGATCGGGCGCGTGGCCACGCCGGAGGCGGCAGCGGCTTCGGCCACGGCCGGCGCGATGCGCAAAATCAAGCGCGAATCAAACGGCGTGGGGATCAGGTAGTCCGGGCCGAAGCGCAACTCGCGGCCAGGGTAGGCGGCGGCCACTTCGTCGGAGATCTCGGCCTTGGCCAGGTCGGCGATCTGGCGCACGCAGGCCAGCTTCATGGCTTCGGTGATCTTGGTGGCGCCGCAATCGAGCGCGCCACGGAAGATGTAGGGAAAGCACAGGACGGTGTTGACCTGGTTGGGGTAGTCCGAGCGGCCGGTGGCGATGATGCAGTCCGGGCGCGCGGCCT
>CAIQIL010000053.1 GCA_903871865.1 uncultured Burkholderiales bacterium | reverse complement strand
TCCTCACAAGCTCTTGATCATGCGCCACATGACCAGCACGCCGAGCGCCTGCATCACGGCACCGGCCACGAGGATGGTCTGGCCCGTGCTGTCGTGCCACATGCTCATCATGTAGTCCGGGCTTTGCCACAGGATGTAGGCGACCAGCAAGCCAGGCGTGGCGCCCAGCACCCAGGCGGTGACGCGCGTTTCGCCCGTCATGGCACGCAGCTCCTCTTGCGCCTGTTCGCGCTGGCGGATGAGGTTGACGATGCTCTCCAGCATGTCGCGCGGGCTGCCACCGTACACGCGCGAGCTGTGGATGGTCAGCGCCAGCAGGTGCAGCTCCTTGATGTCGTGGAAGTGCGCGACGTCCTTGAGCGCATCGCCCAGGTCGGCACCCAGCTCGACGTTTTTCTGCGCCTTCATGATGAGCTCGCGCAGTGGCATCTGCAGGTCTTCGGCGGCCAGCTTGATGGCGCCTTCGAGGTTGCGGCCCGTCACCAGGCCACGCACCACCTGGTCGATGAACAGCGGGATCTGGGAGATGATTTTGTTGACGCGTTGGCGGTAGCGGACCTGCGGCACCAGCACCGTGAGCACGATGGACAGGGCCCACCAGGCCAGGGCCACCAGCGGGTTGAGCTGCTGCCAGAGCAGCACACCGAAGGCCACGGCGGCGGCCAGCACCAGCAGCGCGATGGCCGGCGAGACGTTCAGGCCCACGCGCTTGAGCCAGCGGTCCAGTTCTTCGAGCAGCGGGTTGACCGTGGGCCGGCGCAGCGGCGTGTCCGGCGTCAGGAAAGCCACTTCGGCCAGGCGCTGGTTGACGCGCGCGACCTGCTCCAGCCGGCGCGCCCGCAGCACCGACAGCACGGCCGCCAGCATCATCAGCAGGGCGACCAGGAAGAGCATGGCGCTCACCATGAGCGGTGGAACTTCACGGCCTGGTCGTCGTCACGCAGGCGCAGTTTGGGGTTCGCAGGGCTCAGGCCGGTGGCCTCGAAGACCTTGCGCTCGGGCTGGTACACGAAGAGCTCGTTGGTGACGATGCGCCCGTCCTGCACGCCCAGCACCTCGCTGATGGCGAGGATGCGGCGGCGGCCGTCCGACAGCCGCCCGACCTGGATGACGAGGTCCAGGGCGGTGGCGATCATGTTCTTGAGCGTGACGTCCTGGCCCTGGAAGCCGGAGAAGCCGGCCAGCATCTCCAGGCGCAGCAGCGCATCGCGCGGGCTGTTGGCGTGCACGGTGCTCATGCAACCGTCGTGGCCGGTGTTCATGGCCTGCAGCATGTCCATGACCTCGACGCTGCGCACCTCGCCCAGCAGCACGCGGTCGGGGCGCATCCGCAGCGCGTTGCGCATCAGCTCGCGGGCCGAGACCTCGCCGCGGCCATCGACGTTGGGCGGGCGGGTTTCCAGGCGCACCACGTGCTCGTGGCCCAGTTGCAGCTCGGCCGCATCTTCGATGGTGACCAGGCGCTCGTAGGGCGAGATGAAGCGGCTCAGCACATTGAGCATGGTCGTCTTGCCGGCCCCGGTGCCACCGCTGATGAGCACGTTGCAGCGCTTGCTCACTGCGTGCTCCAGGAAGGTCAGCATGTCCTCGCTGTAGGTGCCGGCGGCCAGCAAGTCGCCAGCTTGCAGCGGGTCCTTGCGGAATTTGCGGATGGACAGGCAGGGGCCGTCGAGGGCCAGCGGCGGGATGATGGCATTGACCCGGCTGCCATCGGGCAGGCGCGCGTCCACCATGGGGCTGGACTCGTCGATGCGGCGGCCCAGCGGCGCCAGGATGCGCCGGATGACGCGCAGCACGTGCTCGTCGTCGATGAAGCGCAGGTCGGTCTTGCTCAGGATGCCGGCGCGTTCCACGTAGATGTGGCGCGTGCCGTTGACCAGGATGTCGTTGATGCGGTCGTCGCGGATCAGCTCTTCGAGCGGGCCGTAGCCTGTCAGCTCGTCGACCATCTCGCGGCTGAGGTTTTCCATCTCGTGGCGCGAGACGGGCAGGCGGTGCTCGGCCACGTACTGCGAGACCTTGCCCAGCACGAAGTCCGAGAGCTCGTTGCGGCCCATGTCGCCCACCGAGACGCGCTCGATGTCGATGCGGTCTATGAGGTAGTGGTGCAGGCGGAGTTTGACGTCCTGGTAGCTGTCGCTGCTTTTCAGGCTGTAGTCCACGCCCAGGGGTCGGAAGTCCATGGCGGTCTCCGGGTCAGCCGGCCTTGAGGCGGCTGGTCAGGTGGGCCAGCCAGCCGGTGGTCTGCGGCACCGCGCGCACCGGTGTGCCGGGCTCGCGTTGCAGCGCCTGGGCGATCTTGCGCACGGCCACGGTGTAGGGGTCACGCGGGGCCGAGGTGAACAGGCTTTCGCCGGAGTTCATCATCGTCAGGCGTGCCATGCCAGAAGACGGCAGTGTGCTCAGCAGCGGGATGCCAAAGCCCTTGGCGATGGTCTCGGCATCGGGCGGCACGCTGGCCAGGTAGCGGTCCACGATCAGGCTGACCTGGCCGGCGCCGACCTTGTCGACCTTGTTGTCGCGCAGCTTTTGCAGCAGGTTGCGGTTCTGCTTGCAGCTCGGCACGCTTTGCTCGACGAACATCAGGGTGCGGTCGGCACGGCCCAGCAGCACGTAGAGGAACTCCGAGGCGGGCACGCCGCCCAGGTTCACCACGATCTGGTGGAAGTGGCGCTTGAGCACGTTGACCAGCACGTAGAGGTCGGCCGAGGTGATGCGGCCGGCGTCCAGCGGGTCTTCCGGCATGGCCAGGATGCGCAGGCCGCTGTCGTGCTTGGGGAAGGCGGTGTTGATGAGCGTGTCGTCCAGGCGGCGCAGGCTGCGGATGGCGTCCACGAAGGTGTAGCTGGGCTCGATGCCCAGGTACTGCAGGCTGTCACCGGCGGGCACGCCCAAATCCAGCAGCAGGATGTCGTGCTTGGGCTGGGCCTCGCGCAGGGCCAGCGCCAGGTGCAGGGCGAACATCGTGGCGTCGCCACCCGGGCGGGCGCTGGCGATGGCCGTCATCTGGCCCTCGTTGCCTGCGCCGCCGCGTTGCTGCTCGCTGCCTTCGCGGCTGACGGCGCGGCGCACCAGGCTGACGACCTCGCCCGGGCGCATGTCCGGCGAGATGAAATCGCGCGCACCGGCGCGCAGCGCGGTCAGCACCGATTGCCGATCGGGCGTTTCGGCCAGGGCGATGACCGGCAGCAGGGGCTTGGCGGCGGTCAGGCCTTCCATGAAGCCGGCGTCTTGCGACAGGCGGCTGCTGCCGAGCTCGCACAGCACGGCGCGGGCCTGGACGGCGTCCACCAGTTGCAGCACGCGCTCCAGGTTGTCGCTGTCCACCTGGAGGACCTCGCCTTCGTCATGCAGCGTGGTCTGCACCCAGTGGGTGATGTCCTTGCTGCTGGTGATCACGAGGAAGTGGTTGAGGGCGCTCATGCCAGTCCTGCCTCAGCGGGTGAAACCGAATTCGTTGCTGTCGAACTTGCCCGTTTCGAGCAAGAGCATGTGCAGGTAGCCTGGGTCGTATTTGCGCAGCTCTTCGCCAGGCAGGTCGGGCAGGCGGGCGTTGCGCGCGAAGGGCCGCACCAAGTGCGGCGTGACGATCATCAACAGCTCTTTGTCTTCGCGGTCGATGCGGTCGGAGCGGAAGAAGGCGCCCAGGACGGGGATCTCGCCCAGGAAGGGGAATTTGGCGATGTCGGCCGTGTTGACGCGGCTGACCAGGCCGCTGAGCACGAAGGTTTCGCCGTCGCCGATGGCCACCGTGGTGTCGGTGCGGCGAACACGCAGACCGGGGATGTTGAAGCCACCGGCGGTGACGGACAGGGTGTTGTCCAGCTCGCTGACCTCGGGCGAGACCTTGAGCGTCATGCGCTGGTCGTCGAGCACCGTGGGCGACAGGCCCAAGCGGATGCCGAATTCCTTGAAGAACACCGTGACCGTGCTGTCGCCGCCACTGCCGGTGCGCAGCGGGATGGGGATCTCACCGCCAGCAAGGAAGGTGGCCGTTTGGCCGCTGAGTGCCGTCAGGCTGGGCTCGGCCAGGGTGTAGGCGAAGCCGTTGGATTCGAGCGCGCTGAACACCGCCAGCGTGTTGGTGCCCCAGTTGAAAATGTTGAAGGCGTCAGGACGGGGGATGAAGCCGGTGGCCGAGAGCAGCGTGTTTCTGTTGGTCCCGCTGTCCGTGACCAGGCCCGAGAGGTTGTTCGGGCCCGAGATGCCCTGTGCCTTGCCGTTGTGGAGGTTGGAGAAGTAAAAGCCCGAAGACATCAGCTTCTTGCGGC
>CAIQIL010000052.1 GCA_903871865.1 uncultured Burkholderiales bacterium | reverse complement strand
CCCTCTACGAGCCGCTGCTGGCGCAACTGCAGGCGCAGGGCTGCCACGCCCTGATCGCCGCCATCGCCCTGCCCAACGCTGGCAGCGTCGGTTTGCACGAGTCGCTGGGCTTCACGCAGGCGGGGCATTTGCGCGAGGTCGGCCACAAGTTCGGGCGCTGGGTGGACATTGGTTACTGGCAGAAGACGCTGGGTTGAGCCAGCAACATCCTCCCATGGTGGATTGAGTTCTCGGTACCGGGGACTTAGCATCCCCGGCAGCCTGACCCAACGCAGGTCGAGGCCGCCCCAACACACCATCAAACCAGGAGTGAACATGTCGTCCAGACCGTTCATCGTCATCGGGGATCGCACAGATCACGGTGGCATCGTCGTCGGCTCGTCCGCAAGCACCCGCACACATGGCATGGGCATCGCGCGTGTCGGCGATCAAGTCACATGCCCCAAAAAATGGCCATGGCACAACCGTCATCGTGACCGGCGACCCCACCATGATCATCGACGGTGCGCCGGCTGCACGCCATGGCGACAAATGCGCATGTGGCGCCACGCTGATTTCCAGCCAAGCTGTTTCCACAGCCAGCGATGGTGGGGCCATCCATGTGCTTGCGGCCGACCACACCACGCAGTCGAGCACTCCGACACGCATGGAAGCATCCACCAGCATCCAAACACTCTTCGATGATCGGCTTGCGCTGATGGACGATGACAGTGGCACTCCTCTCAGTCACATGGCATATGCGATCAAGCGAGCCTCTGGCGCCATCGAGCATGGCAGCACAAGCGCTGAGGGCCACACCCACCTGTTGACGGCCACGGCGAAAGCCGAATCCGTGGACATCTACTTGTGAGCACCATGGACACCATCACATCCCCCTCAGGCAAGGTCCTGCGTCATCGGGCAAGCCACATCACCACACCCAAGGAGAACGCAGAGGCCAAGGCCTTGCGCATTCGCCTCACGCAAGAAGATCGACTCAGCGAGGTCAAAGCGGCCTTGGCCGACCCGAACGTGAATGCCTTCATCAAGGCCATCGCCGAAGCAGAAGGCGGCGGCTATGACTTCAAATATGGCGCCATCAAAGGCAAGCACAACGACCCCTGGCGCTTCACCGACTTCTCGACACACCCCGGCGCGGGCTGGGGTGGCAAGACCACCGCTGCGGGCATGTACCAGATCACCATCGCCACGTGGAGAGACTTCGGCGGCGCGTCACTGGGTCTGCATGACTTCACACCGACAACCCAAGACCTGATCGCTGTGAATTTGCTGAGAAGCGTCGGCGTGATCGACAAGATCAGAGAAGGTGACATCACGGCAGGGCTCTCCAAAGCATCGACGAAATGGGCCGCATTGCCTCAGGGACCTGGCCTTGGTAACCGGGCACCGAACCAGCCTTACGTGACCTACGAGCACTTCGAGGCAAGCTACAAAAGCTTCGGAGGGCAAGTCAAATGATGCGCATTGGCATCCTGTTGTCCATGTGTCTGCTGGCATCTCATGCTCAGAGCGCTGAGCCTGTACACCCACCCATCCGGGCAGGTGACAACTTTGTGCGTGCACGCGACGCATTGCTGCGCGCCCAATGGCGTCCGCTGCGCAGGCATGTGAACGATGGCTACGAATACGGTGGCTTGGACCGACTCTTGAACGAGCGTGGATTCAAAGAGCTGGAGTCCTGCACGGTGGACACATCACAATGCGTCTTCTACTACCGCAAAAGACGCACCTGCCTGCGCGTGGACACCATGGGTGAGCAGGTCGATGAGATGACCGTGGTGCAGTGGTCAGCCGCGTGTCCGGACGAGCCATCCAAGACCACGCACTGACGTCAAAGCAAATCACACCTTCTCGCCAGGAGCCCCATGCTGACCCTTGCCGCCCACGCCATCGTTGCCCTCGTCGCCGCACTGCACGCCTACTTCCTCGTGCTGGAGATGTTCCTGTGGGACAAGCCGGCCGGCCGCAAGGCCTTCGGCCTGACCCTGGAGCAGGCGCAGTCCACCAAGGTGCTGGCGGCCAACCAGGGCCTCTACAACGGTTTCCTCGCCGCTGGCCTGGTGTGGGGTTTGCTGACCCCGGGGGCCGAGGGCCTGCACATCCGCGTGTTCTTCCTGGGCTGCGTGCTGGTGGCAGGCCTGTATGGCGCCGCCACGGCCAGCAAGAAGATCCTGTTCGTGCAGGCGCTGCCGGCGGCACTGGGTCTGGCACTGACCTGGCTGGCCGCCTGAGGCTCACCACACCGCGGGTGAGGCCGGGTCGCTGCGGTGCTCGGCGAAGCGCGCCGAGAGGAAATCGAGGAAGGCCCGCACGCGCGCCGACATGTGGTGGCGCAGCGGGTACACGGCGTGGATGTCGGCCACATCGCCCACCCACGGCGCCAGCACGCGGCGCAGGCGGCCGGCGCGCAGGTCCGCGGCCACGTCCCATTCCGAGCGCAGCACGATGCCGTGGCCGGCGAGGGCCCAGTCCACCGCGACCTCGCCATGGTTGGCGCTCAAGGGGCCATGCACTTTCACCGTGACCTTGTCGGCGCCGTGGGCCAGCGTCCAGTTGTTGAAGGCGGTGGTGTTCTCGCGGATGACGATGCAGCGGTGGCGGGCCAGGTCCTGCGGCGTGGCGGGCTCGCCCATCGCTGCCAGGTAGGCCGGTGAGGCGCACAAGAGGCGCCGGTTGCTGGCGATGCGTCGGGCCTGCACGCGGGCGTCGGGCGGTGCGCCGAACTGGATGCCCACGTCGATGCCGTGCTCGGTCAGGTCCAGCGGGCGGTCGGTCAGCGTGAGGATGAGCTCGACCTCGGGGTGCTGCAGCGCGAAGTCGGAGATGGCTGGCGCCAAGTGGCGTCGCCCGAAACCGAAGGTGGCGTTGACCTTGAGCAGGCCCTTGGGCGTGTCGCGGTCGCTCAGCAGGGACTCCTCCAGCCCTTCGAGGTCGCGCAGGATCTGCTCACCTTCTCGCAGGTAGCGCTCTCCCTCGGCGGTGAGGCTGAGGCGGCGCGTGGTGCGGTGCATGAGGCGCAAGCCCAGGCGCTGCTCCAGCGCGGCCAGGCGCCGGCTGACGTTGGGCGGCGTGATGCCCACGGCCTGGGCCGCGGCGGCCAGGCTGGGCTGGCGCGCCAGCGTGACGAAGAAGGCCAGGTCAGAGACGGTGTTCATTCGTGCGCGGCCCGCATGGATGTAGTGCGTGTCGGCGGATTGTATTTGTGGGGCGCATCCATAAGATGCCATCCCCATGATGTCTTCCGCCCTGCACCTGCTTTCCTTCGTCGCGATCGGCGCCAGCCTGGGCTTCATGGGCGGGGTCTTCGGCATCGGTGGCGGCATCATCGCCGTGCCCTTGCTGGTGCTGGGCTTCGGCCTGGACCAGCCCTTGGCGCAAGGCACAGCCCTCGTGCTGATGGCGCCCAACCTGCTGGTCGGGTGGTGGCGCTACCACCAGCGGCACCCGGTGAGCGGGCGGGCGATGGCAGCGATCGCCGTGTCGGCCTCGGCCACGACCTGGGGCATCGCCCACATCGCGGCGCGCATGGACCCGGCCGTGCTGCGCTGGACCTTCAGCGCCTTCATGGTGCTGCTGGCGGCGCGCCTGGTGCACACCGCGCGGCGGCAGGCACAGCCCACCGAGCGACCACTGAACGTGCGCGTGCTGCCCCTGGTGGGCATGGTGGGCGGTTGCAGCATGGGGCTGCTGGGCATTGGCGGCGGCCTGCTGGCCGGGCCCTTGCTGTCGGGCTGGATGGGGCAGCGCCAGACCACGGCGCAGGGCCTGTCGCTGGCCCTCGTCGCGCCCAGCTCGGTCGTGGCCCTGGCCACCTATGCGCAAGCGCAGCGCGTGGACTGGCAGCTCGGCCTGCCCATGGCCTTGGGCGGCGTGCTGACGGTGTCGGCCGGTGTGGCCCTGGCGCACCGCCTGCCCGAAAAGCCCATGCGCACGGCCTTCGCGGCCATGCTGGTGGGCACGGCCGCTTGGCTCATCGTCGGACCGATGTGGATGGCGTGAGGCGGATCAGGCCGGCTCTGCGCTGTCGTCCATGGCCAGTGCGTCGGGCACCACCACGGGCTCCAGGCCATCGCCCTTGCTCTCCGGCGTGGCCGCCAGGCTGCTGGTGTAGCTGGTCGCCACCGTGGCGTCCTTCACCGCGGCCGGGTTCACCGCGGTGGTGACATCGGCTTCGGCCACCGGGGGCGCCGGGGTGTCGGCGGGGCGGTGGTTGTCACCACCGCCGCCACACGCCGTCAAGGTCGTGCCCAGCACAAAGCTGAGGGCTGCCGCCACCGCTTGTGCACGCTTGGTCAATGTGATGTTGAACATGTCCGTGTCCTCACTGGCGGGGGGTCGAACCGGAGTTCGGGGTGTTGAGGTAAGGGAAGCGGTTCAGGAAGGGCACCTGCGCCTGATCGACCCCGTCGTTGATGTTGGCCGCCGCAGGCAAGCCATTGCTGCCCGCCACCTTGGCCGCTGCGGGCAGCGACGCCGTGGTGCAGGTCGATGACAGCGTGCCCACCTTGGGCACGGCCACGGCGCTCAGGCCGAGGTCCACGCCTTCGTTGATGGCGCACAGCCCGCCCACGAAGGCCACCAGCGCGATGTCGACCACGTCGTCCTTCGGTCGGCGGCCATTGGGGAAGCCTGCCAGGTCGGCCGCACCCACCACCGAGCCAGCGGCCAGGATGGAGCCGGCAGCGCCCAGGCGGTTCTGGTTGGCCTCGGCCACGGGCAGCACGTCGGTGTTCAAGCGCAACTGCTCGGACGCGGCGCTGAGGTTGGCCGGGCGGGTCAGGCCCGTGATGCCGGTCAGGAACACGCCGACCAGGTCGGCACGCGGGAGGTTGGTCGGTGCCAGCGTTGCGGCATTGCCCGTCAAGAACTGGCCCAGCAAAGCCGGCAGCGTCGGGTTGGTGACGTAGGTGGCGAACTGCAGGTCGTCCTTGGGCTTGGAGGCGTTGAACTTGTCCTTGTCGCGCAGGCCGATCACCAGCTCGTTGATCAACGGGTTGCCCAGGCGGGACACCTGCACCCAGGCGCCGCCGTCCTTGTCGGTGGTCTGGTAGCCCGACTTGGGCGCGCCGTCCAGCAGACGGGCCTGGCGCAGGCTGGCCGTGGTCCAGGCGCCAATGACGGGGTCGTTGCCCGTGCCCTTCAGGCAGGACTTGTGG
>CAIQIL010000051.1 GCA_903871865.1 uncultured Burkholderiales bacterium | reverse complement strand
CTGCAGCGCCTCGGCCTGGGCCCCAACGACCACGCGCGCACCTTGGCCGCAGACGCCAGCCAGCCGTCCGCCTGGTGGGACGGCCAGGCCTTCGACGCCATCCTGCTGGACGCCCCCTGCAGCGCCTCGGGCATCGTGCGACGCCACCCCGACGTGCGCTGGCTGCGCCGGGAATCCGACCTCACGGCCCTGGCCCGCACCCAGGACGCCCTGCTGGACGCGCTGTGGCCGCTGCTCAAGCCGGGCGGCCATCTGCTGTACTGCACCTGCTCCGTCTTCCGCATCGAAGGCCAGGAACGCATCGACGCGTTTTTGCAACGCACGCCGGGCGCCCGGGTGCTGCCCTCCCCCGGGCACCTGCGCCCTGTGGTCGAATACTTGGACCCCATCGCCGCCCCAGCGAGCCGCGCCATGGGCGATGGCTTCTTCTACGCCCTGCTGTCCAAACTTTCCTGACGTGCGTGATGCCCCCGATGCCCCGCCGCGACCTGCTCAAGCACAGCGCCCGCCTGGCGCTGGCGGCGGCCGTGGCGCCGGCCAGCCAGTGCGCGCAGGCACAAACCAGCAATGCGCGCAGCGGCATCGAACTCACAGCCCTGTACGCGCAGCAAAGCGATGAGGGCGTGCTGCTGAGCTATGCGGTGCGCTTCGAGCTGTCACGCGAGGTCGAGCAGGCCCTGAGCCGGGGCGTGGCGGTGGTCTTCGTCGCCCAAGCCGAACTGCTGCGCAGCCGCTGGTACTGGATGGACCAATCCCGCGCCCTGGCCACGCGCCGCTGGCGCCTGGGCTACCAGCCCCTCACCCGGCAGTGGCGCTTGAACGTCGATGGCCTGAGCCGCCACTTCGCCCAACTCAACGAAGCCCTGGACGTGGTGCGCAAAGGCACACGCTGGCGCATCGCCGACGCCGTGGCCCCAGGTGAAGAAGCCGACCACCACATCGAATTCAGCTTCAAGCTCGACACCGACGAGCTGCCCCGTCCCCTGCAGATCGGGCTGGGCACGCCCACGGGCTGGGACCTGTCGGTGCAGCGCCGCATCCACCTCGCGCCTGTCAGCCGCTGAGCGCAGCGTCACCCTGTGAGCACCATCAAAGCCAACCGCTGGGCCTGGATCGTCTCCGGCATCGTCATGGCCGGTGGCGCCCTGGTGCTGGGTTTCATGCTGGTGCTGGCCACCCAGAACAGCGACCGCTTCGAGCGCCACTTCGGCTGGCTGGTGTCGGCCAACATGGGCATCGCGGCCTTCCTCACGCTCATCATCATCGTGGCGCTGGGCCGCCTGGCCATGCGGCTGCGCAGCCGCAAGTTCGGCAGCCGCCTGTTGCTCAAGCTGGCCGGCATCTTCGGCGTGCTGGCCCTGGTGCCGGGGCTGATGATCTACACGGTGTCCTACCAGTTCGTCTCGCGCAGCATCGAGACCTGGTTCGACGTGCGCGTCGAAGGCGCCCTGGAAGCCGGCCTCCACCTGGGCCGCAGCACGCTGGACACCCTCACCCAGGACTTGGCCAGCAAAACCCGCGGGGCCGCCGCCCGCCTGAGGGCGCAGACCGAGCCCCTCGTGCACCAACAGCCCTCGCTGCTGGAGCTGGAGCGCCTGCGCGAACAGCTCGGCGCACACACCGTGGCCTTCGTCAACGAGTCAGGCCAGGTCGAGTTGAGCGCCGGTGGCGACGGCACGCGGCTGCTCAGCAGCGAACGCCTGCCCCTGCCTTGGCGCACCGAGGCGCGCAACAAGGGCGTGCTGGCCCAGGTCGAAGGCCTGGAAGACCGCAATGACGGCCGCAGCGATGCGGCCAACACCCCGCACCCGCCCGCACGGATCGTCGCCATCGCCTGGATGCCCGACCGCAGCTTCAGCCTGCAAGCCCACGGCCATTTCCTGATGGTGACGCAGCGCCTGGCCCCCGACCTGGTGCGCAACGCCCTGGCCGTGCAGACCGCCTACCAGGAGTACCAGGAACGCGCGCTCAGCCGCAGCGGCCTGCGGCGCATGTACATCGGCACCCTGACGCTGGCGCTGGTGCTGGCCGTGTTCGGCGCCTTCCTGCTGGCCGCCATCCTGGGCCAGCAACTGGCCAAGCCCCTGCTGCTGCTGGCGGAAGGCGTGCAGGAGGTGGCGCGCGGCGACCTGCGCCCCAAAGCCATCTTCGGCTCGGGCGACGAACTCGGCGGCCTGACGCGCTCGTTTGCCGACATGACCCAGCAACTGGCCGATGCCCG
>CAIQIL010000050.1 GCA_903871865.1 uncultured Burkholderiales bacterium | reverse complement strand
GCAGTTGGCTTGAGCCCACGGGGTAGCGCAGGACGTTGGGCGCCAGCCGGGTGGAGGGCCCCGCGCTGTGCGCTTCTTCGGCGGGCACGCCGTGGGCGCGGCTGTCGAGGAGCCCGGCAGCGGCCAGTGCAGCGGCGGCCACCAGGGCGGCGAGGGTTACTTGCTTCACGGGGTCACCACCGTCGGATTGGAGGTCAGGGTCGAAGTCAGGCTCGCAGTCAGGCTCATGGCGGCCAAGGCCTTGGCGTGGTCCGCATGGGCTTGGGCCGCGTCGAGTTCGGCGGCATGTGCGAGGCGGCGGGTGTCGAGCACGTCCTGCAGGGACAGGGCGCCTTGCTGGCGCGCGAACTCGGCGGCTTTCACGGCCTCGCGGGCCTTGGGCACGAGGTCGCTGTCCAGGCGGGCGATGCGGCGGCTGGCCGCGACCAGGTTGGCGCGCAGCACGGCCTGCTCGGCGCGGGCCGTGGCTTCGGTGCGTTCCAGCACGGCCTGGGCTTCGCTGACGGCCACCACGGCCCGGGCGACGGGGCCGTCCTGGCGACCGGCCACGCCCAGCGGGAAGGCCACGCCCACGCCCCACAGGCGGTTGCCCACGGGCGGGTTGTGCTCGAACTGCACGCTCCAGGTCACGTCGGTGGCGCGTTGCGACTGCGCCAGCGCCAGGGCCTCCTGGGCCTGGGTCAGGCGTTGGCGGGCGGCCACGACGTCGGCGCGGCCCGACAGCCAGGTTTCGTCTGCCTCGTCGGGGCCAGAGGTGGCGGCGGCTTGTGTGGGCCACGGGTCGGTGGCCAGGATCTGCGCCCGCTGGTCGAGTGCCAGCAACTGTGCCAGCGCCGTGCGGGCGCGGTTCAGCTCGCTGCGCGCGAGCTCCGCCTCGTTGAGGGCGCGGTCGGTTTCCATGGACAGGCGCGTGGCGTCCAGGCGGGCGAGGTCGCCGTTGCGCGCACGCAGCTCGGCGATGCGGCTGCTTTCCTGCGCGATCTGGGCATTGGCCTCAGCGGCCTCGTGCTGCACCTGGGCGAGCTTGAGGTCCCAGTAAGCCTGGGCTGCCGCCACCTGCTGCACGCGCAAGGCGTCGGCCACATCGGCCTGCGCTGCCTGGATGCCGGCTTGCGCCAGCTGCTCGCGGTGGGCGCGCTTGCCGCCGCGCTCGACCAGGGTGTCCAGCCGCACGATGGTGTCCACCGGTCGGTTCCACACGCTGCCGTGCCCCAGGTTCTGGGTGTTGATGGCCTGGCTCAGGAAGCTGAGCTGTGGCGCAGGGCCCACGCTTGCGCTGCGCAAATCGGCCTGGGCGGCGTCCACGGCGCGGCGTGCCGTCAGCACGTCGCGGTTGGCTTCCTGGGCGCGCAGCAGCGTGGCTTGCAGCGTCCAGGGCTGTGCAGGCTCGGCAGCCCGCAACTGCGCAGGCGCGATGCACGCCAGCGACATCAGGCCCAGGCCGAGCATGCGGCCAGCCGACGTGACAATGCGGAGGGTGTCAAACTTCATGGCTTGCGAGTGTGGACACCGGTCCTTTCACCAACCTTTCCACCCGTTTTTTGAGTGCACGATGCGACTCCTGCTGGTTGAAGACGACGAGCCCCTGGCCACCGGCCTGACGGCATCCCTGCGCCTGGGGGGGTACAAGGTGGACTGGTTCGCCTGTGCCAGCGATGCCGATGGCGCGGTCTTGGTGACCGAGTACGACGCCATCGTGCTGGACCTGACCCTGCCCGACCTCGACGGCCTGGACCTGCTGCGCCAATGGCGCCGACGCGGCGTGCACACGCCGGTGCTCATCCTGTCGGCCCGCGACGACATCGAAGACCGGGTCGCAGGCCTGGACGTGGGCGCCGACGACTACCTGACCAAGCCCTTCGACCTGCTGGAGCTGGAAGCCCGCCTGCGCGTGCTGATCCGGCGCGTGCAGGCCGGGCAGTCGGACAACCGCATCGAGATCGGCCCCTTGCTGCTGGACCTGCAGGCACGCCGGGCCTGGTTGTCCGACCAGGACATGCAGCTCACCCTCAAGGAATTCATGCTGCTGCAGGCCCTGGCGCTCAAGTCCGGCCAGGTCCAGACCAAGGACCAGCTCATCCAGCGCCTGACCGATTTCGACCAGGACATGAGCGCCAACGCCCTCGACATCCTCATTCACCGCCTGCGCAAGAAGCTCGACGGCAGCGCCCTGAGCGTGCGCACCCTGCGGGGCTTCGGCTACCTGCTGGAGTGTCAGCCATGAAGCCCATGAGCCTGCGCCGCAGCCTGATGCTGCGCCTGGGCGTGCTGGTGCTGGTGTTCTCCGGCCTGTCGTCGGTGGTGGTGTACCGGCTGGCGCTGGATTTCAGCAACGAGGCCTACGACGAGTGGCTGCTCGACTCGGCGCGCTCGCTGTCTTTCCTGGTCGAGCAGAAAGACGGCACCCTGTTCGTGGACCTGCCCGAAGCGACGCTGCAGGCCCTGGTCTGGGACGCCAACGACATCGTGCTGTTCCGCATCGACAGCGCCAACCTCGGCTTCATCGGCGGGCAGGCCGCGCTGGAGCCCTTGCCCACCGCGACCAGCACCGGCAGCTACGCCGACGTGCAGGCCAACCGCCAGAGCATGCGCGCGGTGAGCGTCTTGCGCACCGACATCGTGCCGGGCGACACCATCACCATCACCGTCGCGGAGACGCTGCACAAGCGCCACCGACTGGCCTCGCGCGTGCTGGGCACCGTCATGTCCCTGAGCGGCTTGCTGGCCCTCTTGACCGTGCTGCTGGTGCGCGACG
>CAIQIL010000049.1 GCA_903871865.1 uncultured Burkholderiales bacterium | reverse complement strand
TGTCGCCGGTCACGGTCTTGCTCGGGAATGCCATGCGTTCGATGCTGCCAGATCAGCGCGGCCGCCGCCTCATGGTTGCTGCGGATCTCCCCCCTGAATGAGCAGGCGCAAGACCGCACAGAGGCGACTGCCTACAATGCCCGCCATGAGTGCCGCCACCGCCCCCACCTCCGCCGCAGCCAACGCGCCTGCCCTGCCCCCGCTGGCCAACGACCGCTTCCTGCGCGCCTGCCTGCGCCTGCCCACCGACGCCACGCCCGTGTGGCTGATGCGCCAGGCGGGCCGCTATTTGCCCGAATACCGCGCCACGCGCGACGTGGCCGGCAGCTTCATGGGCCTGGCCACCAACCCCGAGGCGGCCTGCGAGGTGACGCTGCAACCGCTGCGCCGCTACGACCTCGACGCCGCCATCCTGTTCAGCGACATCCTCACCGTGCCCGACGCCATGGGCTTGGGCCTGAGCTTCGCCGCGGGCGAAGGCCCGAAATTCGCCAAGGTCGTGCGCGACGAGGCCGCCGTGGCCCAGCTGGCCGTGCCCGACATGGACAAGCTGCGCTACGTGTTCGACGCGGTCGGCACCATCCGCAAGGCGCTGTCCGATGAGAACGGCGTGGGCAAAGTGCCCCTGATCGGCTTCTCGGGCAGCCCCTGGACGCTGGCCTGCTACATGGTCGAAGGCTGCGGCTCGGACGACTACCGCGCCGTCAAGACGCTGATGTACCAGCGCCCCGACCTGATGCACCGCATCCTCGAAGTCAACGCCGACGCCGTGGCGCTCTACCTCAACACCCAGATCGAAGCCGGCGCGCAAGCGGCGATGATTTTCGACTCCTGGGGCGGCGTGCTGGCCGATGGCGCCTTCCAGCAGTTCAGCCTGGCCTACACGAAGCGCGTGCTGGCGCAGCTCAAGCGCGAGCACAACGGATTCCGCATCCCGCACATCGTCTTCACCAAGGGCGGCGGCATCTGGCTGGACGAGATCGCCGACAGCGGCTGCGACGTCGTCGGCCTGGACTGGACGATGAACCTGGGCCGCGCCCGCGCCCGCGTGGGCGACCGCGTGGCCCTGCAAGGCAACCTCGACCCCAACGTGCTGTTCGCCAATCCGGAGCAGGTGCGCCAACAGGTCATCCAGACGCTGGACAGCTTCGGCAAGCCCTCGGACGTGGCCGGTGGCTCGGGCCACATCTTCAACCTGGGCCACGGCATCAGCCAGTTCACGCCACCGGAGAGCGTCTCCGTGCTGGTGGACACGGTGCACGCACACAGCCGCAAGCTGCGCGGCTGACGGCCAGGGAAGACCTGGAACGGGGGCCTGGCGAGGCGTTCGCTCAGGCCTCAAGCCCTCAGGCCTCGTCGCGCGTGGCCATCAAGGCCGCCAGCAGGATGAGGCCGCCGCCCAGCAGCACCACCGGGCGCAGGGTCTCACCGCCGAACCACACGGCCGAGCCCGAGGCGAACACGATCTCGGTGAGCATGACCACCGAGGTCAGGTGCACCGGGATCTGCGATGCGCCGTACTGCATGGCCAGGTTGGCGGCAAAGAAGGCCAGGCCCATGGCGCCGGCCAGCAGCAACCAGGCCCAGTCGAACGCGGGCCAACCGGGGATGAGGCCCTGGGCCGACAAGGCCAGCCCCGCCAGCGCAGGCAGCCCCACCCCGCCGAGGAACATGGCCAAGGCGCGTTCGGCCGATGTCCGCTTCGCGGCGCGCCGCATCATCACGTTCGTCACGGCAAAGCCCAGGCCTCCGGCCAGGCCCAGCCAGTCGGCCAGACCGTTGAAGCGCGGCCAGCCGCCGTCTTCCGGGCGCAGCACCAGCAAGGCGCCGCCCAGGGCCAGCGACACGCGCACCGCCGCCATGGGCGTGATGCGCTCGCCCAGCAACCACCAGGCCAGGCCCACGGCCCACAGCGGCATCAGGTAGAACAGCAGCACCACGCGCACCACC
>CAIQIL010000048.1 GCA_903871865.1 uncultured Burkholderiales bacterium | reverse complement strand
CCCAGGGTGGCCACGACCAGGGCCTGGGTTTCACCACGGGTGAACAGGGCCGAGCCGTGCACGCGCGGCAGCACGCCGGTGCGGATCTCGATGGGGCGCACAGTGCGGGTGTCGCGGCCGTCGATGCGGGGCTCGCCTTCCAGGATCTGGCTGCGCACGATCTTGGCTTCGATGTCGAACAGCAGGCCTTCGACCTTGACGCCGTCAAAGGCGATGCCTTCGGCGCTCAAGGCGGCCTTGACTTCAGCGTAAGCGGCACGGGTGGCTTGCGTACGGGCCTGCTTGGAGCGGATTTGGTAAGCGGCGCGCAGCTTTTCTTCGGCCAGGCCATTGACCTTGGCGATGAAGTCTTCGTCCTTGGCAGGCGCCTGCCAGTCCCAGGAGGGCTTGCCAGCGTCGCGCACCAGGTCATGGATGGCAGCGATGGCGATGTTGCCTTGCTCGTGGCCGAACACCACGCCACCCAGCATCACGTCTTCGGACAGTTGGTCGGCTTCGGATTCGACCATCAACACGGCGGTTTCGGTGCCGGCGACGATCAGGTCCATCTTGGAATCGACCAGCTCGGCGATGCTGGGGTTCAGCACGTACTCACCGTTGACGTAGCCCACGCGGGCGGCGCCGATGGGGCCGTTGAAGGGGATGCCGGAGATCGACAGCGCAGCGCTGGAGGCGATCATGGCGGCGATGTCGGCCGAGACTTCAGGGTTCAGCGACACCACGTGGATGACCAGCTGCACCTCGTTGTAGAAGCCTTCGGGGAACAGCGGGCGGATCGGGCGGTCGATCAGGCGCGAGGTCAGGGTTTCGAGTTCGGAAGGCTTGGCTTCGCGCTTGAAGAAGCTGCCAGGGATCTTGCCGGCGGCGTAGGTCTTCTCGATGTAGTCAACGGTCAGGGGGAAGAAGTCCTGGCCGGCCTTGGCAACCTTGGCGCACACCACGGTGGCCAGCACGACGGTGCCTTCGATGTCGACCAGCACAGCACCGCTGGCTTGACGGGCGATTTCACCCGTTTCCATGGTGACGGTGTGCTTGCCCCAGGTGAAGGTCTTGGTGACTTTGTTGAACATGGTCATGGATGGTGTCTCCGGAGGTCGTGGACGCCCGCAAGGTGCGGGTCGCCCGGTGGTGCCGTCACCTGTCGCGATGCCATTCCAGCGAGGTTGAACCAGGGGCTCAGGCCTCAACCACATTGGAATGACACAGCGTTCGCTTTGGGTCAGTTGGCGGCGTTGAAAGGCGGCGTTAAAAAACAAAAAGCCTGTGCTGGAGGCGTCCAGACAGGCTTTTTGTCGTCATGGGGTGCTTACTTGCGCAGGCCCAGCTTGGCAATCAGGGCGGCGTAGCGGTCGAATTCCTTGCCCTTGAGGTAGTCCAGCAGCTTGCGACGACGGCTGACCATGCGCAGCAGGCCGCGACGACCGTGGTGGTCCTTCTTGTTGGCCTTGAAGTGGGGGGTCAGTTCGTTGATGCGAGCGGTCAGCAGGGCCACTTGCACTTCGGGGGAGCCGGTGTCATTGGCGCTGCGGGCGTTGTCTTTGACGATGGCTGCGGTGTTGATGTCAGCGACGGACATGGTGTGTTTCCTGAAAAACAGATGCAGACCGTCCCGGCAGGGCCTGCGTGCTGTTCAGCACTGTCAAGACCGCACACCGGCATCGGTTTCTGCGTTGGACTTGCGGACACCGGGTGAAACCAACCCAGGCCGTGCGAAAAATGCCCCAGCCGAAACTGAGACAGCCGCAGAGTGTAGCAGATTTCCAAATGGCGAACATCTGGCACTGCCACCGGCCGCGCTCAGATCGCCGAGAGGTCCCAGCGCGGGCGCACGTCGAAGACCGGCTCGCGGGTCAGGGTCGCCTGCCCGCTTTGCAAACGCATGGCCGCGGCCAGGGCAATCATGGCGCCGTTGTCGGTGCACAGGTGCAATTCGGGGTAATGCACGCGGATGCCGCGGCGCACGCAGGCCTGGTTCAGCTGCTCGCGCAGCAGGCGGTTGGCCCCGACCCCGCCCGCCACGACCACCCGCTTCAAGCCGGTGGCCTTGAGCGCGGCCAGCGATTTCTTCACCAGCACTTCCACAATGGCCGCCTGGGTGGCAGCGGCCAGGTCGGCCAGCACGGCACCGTGGGCAGGATCGGCCAAGGCCTCGGGCTGGTCCAGCCAACCCAGACGCACCAAATGTGTGCGCACCGCGGTTTTCAGTCCCGCGAAGGAAAAATCCAGGTTGCCGCTGTGCAGCATCGGGCGCGGCAAGGCGAAGGCATCGGGCCGGCCCTGCTCGGCCAGGCGCGCTAGGTGCGGTCCACCCGGGTAAGGCAGGCCCATGAGCTTGGCCGATTTGTCGAACGCTTCGCCGGCCGCATCGTCCACCGTTTCGCCCAGCAGTTCGTAGCGCCCCACCCCATCGACGCGCATCAGTTGCGTGTGCCCGCCGGACACCAGCAGGGCCACGAAGGGGAACTCGGGCGGGTCGGCCGACAGGAAGGGCGACAGCAGGTGGCCCTCCAGGTGGTGCACGCCGAGCATCGGCTTGTCCAGGCTCGTGGCCAGCGCACAGGCCACGCCGGCACCGACCAGCAAGGCGCCCGCCAGGCCCGGCCCACGGGTGTAGGCCACGACATCGACATCGGCCATGGCGCATTGCGCCTCCTGCAGCACCTGGCGCGTCAGCGGCACCACGCGGCGGATGTGGTCGCGCGAGGCCAGCTCGGGCACCACGCCGCCGTAGGCCTGGTGCATGTCGATCTGGCTGTGCAAGGCGTGCGACAGCAGCCTGGGTGCGCCCTCGGGAGGCAGGGCCACCAGGGCCACACCGGTTTCGTCGCAGGAGGACTCCACGCCCAGGATCAGTCTTGTGTCAGGTGCCAACATGCCGCCAGTGTAGGGCCCGAGGCGATGCCGCCCCACGCCCGCAGCAGACCGGGTCAGGGTCATTGGCACTGAAGCGGCGCATCCGAAGCACCACTTCGGCGCACCGAGGACACACCCAGAGCGCGTCCTGGCGCATTCGGCAGGCACCCGCCCCCGGTCTCCCAGGCAAAACGCCCTGGCACACCCCTTGCTGTGTCAAAGGCAGCAAGGTCAACGGCGACCTTGATGTCTTGGGCGCCCGATG
>CAIQIL010000047.1 GCA_903871865.1 uncultured Burkholderiales bacterium | reverse complement strand
TCCCTGCTGGATTGCCCACCGTGGCGCCGGCACGTTGGCCCCTGAGAACACCCTCGCGGCCTTCCGCCTCGGGGCGGACCACGGCTTTGCCATGTTCGAGTGCGACGTCAAGCTCAGTGCCGATGGCGAGCCCTTCCTGTTGCACGATGCGGAACTCGACCGCACCACCAACGGCCAGGGCGCGTCCGCGCTGCTGACTTGGGACGCGCTGTCGCGCCTGGACGCCGGCAGTTGGCACGGCCGCGCCTATGCGGGCGAGCCGCTGCTGCGCCTGGAGGCCCTGGCCCGCTGGCTGCAAGGCCTGGGGCTGATGGTCAACCTGGAGATCAAGCCCAACCCGGGCGATGACACCCGCACCGGCCGCGTCGTGGCCGAGCGCGTGGCGGCCCTGTGGGCGCGCAGCGAGGTCAAGCCTTTGCTGAGCTCGTTCAGCGTGGGCGCCCTGGAAGCGGCGGCCGAGGCCCAGCCCGAGCTGCCGCGCGCCCTGTTGCTGGAGCGCTGGCAGCCCGAGGGCATCGACGAAGCCACCCGCCTGGGCTGCTGCGCCATGGTGGTGCACCAGGCATTCCTGAACGCCCGCCGCATCGAGGCCATCCACGCCGCGGGCATGAAGTCGCTGGCCTACACCGTCAACGATGCCGAACGTGCCGGCACGCTGTGGCTGTCCGGCCTGGACGGCATGGTCACTGACCGCGTGGACCTGTTCGAGCCCCAGGCCCGCCTGGGCGCCTGCCCGGGGCTGAGCCTGGCGCCCGACGTGTTGATGGCTTGATCAGGCCTGCCAAGCGCTCGGCGCCACCCCCTCCCAGCGCTTGAAGGCGCGCCGGAAGTTGGAGAGGTCGTCGTAGCCCAGCATGTAGGCCACTTCCTGCAGCGTCAGCTTGCCGGCCTTGATGTGTTCCACCGCCAGGTGGTGGCGGATGTCTTCCAGGATCTCGCGGTAGGACGTGCCTTCGTCCTGCAGGCGTCGGTGCAGGGTGCGCGGCGTCATGTTGAGCAGGCGCGCGCTCACCTGCAGCGTGGGGAAGCCGCCTTGTTTTTCCAGCATCAGGCGGCGCACCCGGGCTGACAGGGTCTGCTGGCGCGTCAGTTTGGCCAGCTCCTGCTGGCACAGCTGCTCGGCCTCGCGCAGGGCCTCCGGGTTGCCCGAGCGCAGCGGCTGGTCCAGGTGCTCGGAGCTCAGCGCAAAGCCCGTCCAGTCGCTGCCGTAACGCACCTCGCAACCGAACAGCTCGCGGGCCAGGTCGGCATGGGCCGGGGCCTCGAAGGGGAAGCTCACCGTGGCCACCTGGCACACGCCCAGGGTCACGTAATCGACGAGGTTCTTGATCGTCAGGATGACGGCCTCCATCACCGGCACGCGGATGTCGCCCAGCGGGTGCGGCTCCGAGAACACCAGGCGGGTGTGTGGCCCGTCCTCCGTCATCTTCACGCTGAGCAGGGACGTGCGCACGGGGAAGTAGCGCTCCATGAGCTGCAGCCCCTGGCGCAGGCTGAGGCTGTTGACGGCCGCATAACCCAGGATGCCGTGGCTGTGCACCAGCAGGCGCTCGCCCACCAGCAGGCCGAAGGCCGGCTCGCCCGTCAGCGCGATGGCCTCGCGCACCAGGCGCTGGAAGTCGGCGAAGGACAGGTGCTGGATCTCCAGCTCGCCGCTCAGGCCGGGGCGCTGCAGCTGCAGCAGCCAGTCCGGCAGGCGCACGCCCATGCGCGTCATCTGCCCGGCGATCTGCTGCACGTACTGGGAGGGGAGGAAGAAGTCGGTGTCGGCCATGGGGTGGGTTCCGGGCCGCGATTGTCAATAAATGACCTGTCGATGTCAACGCGGGCCCTCCCGCACCCCAGCCCCGTTTCCTACGATGAACGCATCCCTGGCCCCGTGCCTGGGCCCCTGCCAATTGCCTGATCGAAGGGAGCGTGCATGCGCTGGTTGCTGTCCAAATTCCAGGCCGACAAGCCCGTGACCGCCATGGTCAACGACGTCGCCATCACCGTCCAGCCCAAGGAGACGCTGCTGCAGGCCGCCTTGCGCCAGGGCATCGACTTCCCCCACAGCTGCCGCGTGGGCGGTTGCGCCACCTGCAAGTGCCGCTTGGTCGAAGGCCAGGTCAAGGAGCTCACCCAGGCCGGCTACATCCTGTCCGACGCCGAGCTGGACCAAGGCTACATCCTGGCCTGCCAGAGCGTGCCCCGGGGCGACGTCAAGGTCACGGTGGACACCCAGGGCGCCGCCGCGCGCAAGCAGGTGGCTGGCCGCGTCATCGCGCAAGACCACCTCACCCACGACATCGTGCGGCTGCGCATCCAGCTCGACGGCACGCTGCCCTACAAGGCCGGCCAGTTCGCGCAGCTGGCCATCGCAGGCTTGCCCGGGGTCTCGCGCAGCTACTCCTTCGCCACGCGCATGCAGCCCGACGCCCAGGTGAGCTTTTTCGTGCGCAAGGTGCCGGGCGGGGCGTTTTCGTCGCACATCCACGCGCAAGCGTTGGTCGGCCAGACCGTCAGCGTCGAGGGCCCGATGGGCGACTTCTGGCTGCGCACCGCCGAGGCGCCGATGCTGATGGTGGTCGGTGGCAGCGGCCTGGCGCCGGTGCTGGCCATCCTGGAAGAGGCCCTGTGTGCGGGCGTGAAGCGGCCGGTCACGCTGCTGTTCGGCGCGCGCACCCAGGCCGACCTCTACGCCCTGGACACCCTCACCGAGCTGGCACGCCAATGGCCGCGCCACTTCGCCTTCGTGCCCGTGCTCTCGCAAGAACCCGAGGGCTCGTCCTGGCAAGGCCTGCGCGGCCTGGTGGTGGACGTCCTGGCCGAGCACGCTCTCAGCGACCGAACTTTTGCCGACAGCCACGCCTACCTCTGCGGCCCGCCGCCCATGGTGGACAGCGCCCGCGCCTTGCTCCTGCAGCGCGGCCTGCCCAGCGCGCACATCCACGCCGACCGCTTCACCACGCAGCACGACCTGGCCGCGGCGGCCTGAGCCTCTGCCGGAGCGCTTGCTGCGCCCCTTCCTGATCCACATGACAAGCGACGCCTGATCGCCACCGAGGAGACACCCCCATGACGCTGTTCCACTACCTCAAGTACTTCCTGTTCCACGCCATCGGCCTGCTGGCCCTGACCATGCTGATGGCCGGCGGCGTCTGGGTCACGGTCGGCCTGTTTGCTGTGCTCGCCATCTACATGGTGGGCGATGCCGTCTGTGGCGACGACACCTCCACGCCCAAGCTCCAGCACCCCGGCATCCTGACCGTCCAGCTCTGGATGGCCTTGCCCCTGCTGTCGGCCATCGTGCTGGCCTTCGTCTGGTCGGTCAGCCCCGGTGACGCCCTGGGCCTGGGCGCCCTGGTGCAGCAGTTCACCGGCCACGACGCCATCGCGATGCGCGATGCGGCGCACTGGGGCCACCACGTCTCGGGCGTGGTGCTCACCGGCCTGATGATCGGCATGATCGGCACCATCCCCGCGCACGAGCTGACCCACCGCACCTGGGACCCGGTCTCCATGCTGATCGGGCGTTGGCTGCTGGCCTTCAGCTTCGACACGGTGTTCGCCATCGAGCACGTGTACGGCCACCACCGCTACGTCTCCACCACCGAAGACCCGGCCACCGCACCGCGCGGCCGCAACGTGTACTTCCACGTGCTGGCCTCGACCATCAAGGGCAACATCAGCGCCTGGAAGATCGAAAAGAAGCGCCTCAAGCGCGAAGGCCATGGCGTGTTCACGCCCTTCAACGCCGTCATCCGCGGCCACCTGATGAGCGTGCTGCTGGTGGCCGGTGCCGCCTGGCTGGGTGGCGTGCAAGCCGCCGCCTGGTTCGTGGCCTGTGCGCTGTGGGGCAAGGCGCTGCTGGAAATCGTCAACTACATGGAGCACTACGGCATGGTGCGCGACCCGGCCACCCCGGTGCAGCCGCGCCACTCGTGGAACACGAACAAGCGCATCAGCTCCTGGACCATGTTCAACCTGACCCGCCACTCGCACCACCACGCCCAGGGCGAGGTGCCTTACCAGGACCTCAAGCCCTTCCCCGACGCCCCGATGATGGTCGGCGGCTACCTCACCACCATCGCCGTGGCCATGGTCCCGCCGCTGTGGCACAAGCTGATGACGCCCAAGGTGCTGGCCTGGGACCGCGACCACGCCTCGGCGGCCGAGCGCGAACTGGCCCGCCAGGCCAACCGGCAGAGCCACATCCCCGCGATGACGGCAGCGGCATGACGCCCGGGCCGCGCACCTCGGCGGCCGAGCAAGACAGGCAGGCGCTGCTGCTCGCCCTGGACGCCTTGCTGGCCCCGATGGCGCGCGCGGCCGCCGGCCCTTGCCCCCCGCCCAGGGCCGTGCTGGCCGACATCTTGGCGCAGCACCAGG
>CAIQIL010000046.1 GCA_903871865.1 uncultured Burkholderiales bacterium | reverse complement strand
CGGCAATGCCCAGCTTCGGCAAGCCGAACGATCCTTGCAGCAGCATCGGCCCGAGCAAGACCGTAAGTGCAATCCACAGCAGCGTGAACTTGAACGGTGTGCGCGCATCGCCGCAACCGCGCAGCATCATCATCATCACCAGGTAGGTAAAGATGCTGGGCATGGTCAGACAGGTGTAGCGCAGATGGGTGACGGCAAAATCGCGAGCCGGCGCGGGCGTGTCCATCCAGTCTACAAGCGCCGGTGTCAGTAGCCAACCGGCAACGGTCACGATGAGCGAAAAACCGACGACAAAAATGACAGCACCGCCCACCACGCGCTTGACCGCCTGCAGGTCGCCAGCGCCCAGCGACTGGCCGATCGCCACGGCGGCAGCCGTGCCAATTCCCATGGCGGCTCCCATTACCATCATCATGATCACATTGGCCGTGGCCACCGCAGTCAGCGCGTTGGCGCCCAGCACCTGACCCACCCAGATGGCTCCCCAGGTGCCGGCCAGGGAATGCAGCAGGTTGGTCATCAGCAGCGGCAGCGCAAACAGGGCCAGCGTCGGCGTGATCGGGCCGGAGATGAAGCGGCTGTGGGCCGCTGGGTGGCTTGTGCTCACGAACCGGCCACAGCACCTGCGCTGGCAGCGTCACCCGTATGGGGGGCGCGGTGGATCTCGGCCAGCGCCGCCAGCTTGATCTCGCGCTTAAAGATCTTTCCCGAACCCGTGCGCGGCAGTGGCCCCGCAGACAGAAGGATGTGGCGCGGTATCTCAAAGCGCGCCAGGTGCGCAGTGAGAAACTCACGCAGTGCAGCCAGGTCGAGCGCATCGCTGCCATACACGGTCGCGCCGACTTCTTCGCCCATGCGTTCATCGGGGACAGCATAGACCGCGGCCTCGTGCACCTCGGGGTGCAACAAGAGCGCCGCCTCGACATGGCCGCAGCCGATGTTCTCACCCCCACGGATGATCAAGTCTTTGATGCGGTCGACGATGAATACAAAACCCTCTTCGTCCAGGTAGGCCACGTCGCCGGTGCGAAACCAGTCGCCCACAAAAGACTGGGCGGTGACTTCGGGGAGGTTCCAGTAGCCGCTGAACACCGAGGTGCCACGCACCAACAGTTCGCCGCGTTGTCCTGTGGGCAGTTCGTCACCGGCCTCGTCAATGATTTTGAGTTGTAGCACCTGAGGGCAGCGGCCCGAGCTGGCCGGACGGTCCAAGTAGTCTTGGCCGCTGATCCCTGCGCCAATCGCGTTGGTCTCCGTCATGCCCCAGCCGGTGCCGGGCATTGCATTCGGAAAACTCGCAGCAATCTGACCCACCTGTTCGGGCGCCCTGGGCGCGCCGCCGCCGCCCAAGAGCAGCAAGGAGCTCAGGTCATGTTGGTGGCTTTGTGCCACGCGCACCAGATCGCCTGACATCGCCGCCGGCGCGACCATGGAGGTCAACCGTTCGGCCTCGATCAGTGCGGCCGCTGCTTGTGGATCCCAGCGGTACATGCACACCATGCGGCGCTGGTAGCGGTAGCCCGACAGGTAACTCGCGTGCAAGCCTGTGACGTGAAACAAGGGCACCGCGAGCAAGGTGCCGGGCTGCTCGAGCACCGGGCCACCGGGCAGGGTCGGTACGATGCCTGCGACTGTTTCGCCGATGGCGCGGTCAAGCTCCCATGACAGCAACGCCGCCAAGATGTTGCGATGGCTGGAGACCACGCCCTTGGGGTGGCCGGTCGAACCCGAGGTGTAGAGAATGGTGGCCGCATCGTCTTGCGCGATCTCGACTGGCGGCATGGCCACCGGGCCCAACGCGTCTGTCAAGGTCTTGAGCAGGCGCACGCCTTGGGCCAGCGCCAGGGTAGGGCGCACAGCCAGGACCTGCAGCCCGGCCAGGTCAGCCGGCAGTCGGCTCAAGCGCTCTTGGTCGGCAAACAACACCCGCGCGCCGCTGTGGGTCAGGCCATAGACCATTTCCTCGGTCTGCCAATGGGCGTTCATCGCCACCGCGACGGCGCCAATCGAGGTGATGGCGGTGAAGGCCAGCACCCACTCGGGGTAATTGCGCATG
>CAIQIL010000045.1 GCA_903871865.1 uncultured Burkholderiales bacterium | reverse complement strand
TGCCGGCCGACAAAGTTCACGATGTGAGATTGAAGCTGGCCTCGGCTGGCCTGCCCAAGGGCTCGGTGGTGGGCTTCGAGCTGATGGAGAGCCAGAAGTTCGGCGTGACCCAGTTCCAGGAGCGCCTGAATTTCCAGCGCGGCCTGGAGGGTGAGCTGACCCGCTCCATCCAGGCCATCGCCAGCGTGCAAAGCGCCCGCGTGCACCTGGCCTTGCCCAACCAGAACGGCTTCTTCCGCGAGCAGCAAAAGGCGTCGGCTTCGGTGGTGCTGACGCTCTATGCCGGCCGCACCCTGGACCGCGGTCAACTGGCCGGCATCGTGCACCTGGTGTCGTCCAGCGTGCCGGAGATGTCGCCCAAGGCCGTCAGCGTGGTGGACCAGAGCGGCACCCTGCTGTCGGGCGCCCAAGACGGCGGCGCCAACGACCAGGCCGGCCTGGACGCCCAGCAGCTGCAGTACGTGCGCCAGATCGAGACCAATTACACCCAGCGCATCCGCGACATCCTGGAGCCGGTGCTGGGCAAGGACAACCTGCGCGCCCAGGTGACGGCCGAGGTGGACTTCTCGCAGGTCGAGTCCACCGCCGAGGAATACAAGCCCAACCAGGGCCAGACGGCCACCGCCACGGTGCGCAGCCAGCAGACCAGCGAGAGCAATGGCCAGGGCAGCGCCACGCCTTCCGGCGTGCCGGGCGCGGCCAGCAACCAGCCGCCGGCCCAGGCCGCCGCGCCCATCAATGGCGCCTCGGCCCCGCTGCAGGCCGCCAACGGCAGCACCGCCAGCGCCACCAGCCGCCGCGACGCCGTCACCAATTACGAGGTGGACAAGACCGTGCGGGTGATCCGCAGCGCCACCGGCAACATCCGCCGCCTGACCGCTGCCGTGGTGCTCAACCACCGCAGCGTGACCGACGCCAAGGGCAAGACCACCACCCAGCCCATCCCGCAGGAAGAACTCGACAAGCTGACCTCGCTGGTGCGCGAGTCCATCGGCGCCGATGACAAGCGCGGCGATTCGATCAAGGTGATCAACACGCCCTTCCAGGTGCCCAAGGAAGAGGTGGACACCACGCCGCTGTGGAAGCAGCCAGAGACCGTGGACCTGATCCGCACCCTGGCCGTGCCGGGCGCCCTGACGCTGGCCGCCCTGATCGTGGTCTTCGGCGCCATCCGTCCGGCCATCAACGCCGCCAAGCCGCTGCCCAAGCCCGAAGCCGAGGCCAACCGCCTCCATGCCGCCGTGGACGACGCGCTGGAGCTGCCCGCCATCGCCGGCGGCAACGGCCCGGTCGTGGTGGGGGCCGACGGCCAGGCGCTGCCCGCATTGGGTGGCCCGGCCAACAACGGCATCGACCCGCGCCTGGAAACCGCCCGCAAGCTGGCCAAAGAGAACCCCCTGGCCATGGCCGGTGTGGTCCGTGGCTGGATGAACAACTGACCGAGGAAGCGCGTCATGGACGAAAAAGGCCTGGAAGACGCCGCCATCCTGCTCATGTCCTTGGGCGAGGAAGAAGCGGCCGAGGTCTTCAAGAACCTGGAGCCCAAGGAGGTGCAGCACCTGGGCGAGACCATCGCCAAGCTCAAGACGGTGACCCGCGAGCGCATCGACAACGTGCTGGACCGTTTCGCCGCCGAATCGACCGAGCTGGGCGTGCTGGTGGCCGACACCGACGAGTACATCAAGTCCGTGCTGCGCAAGGCGCTGGGTGACGACAAGGCCAACCTGCTGATCGACCGCATCATCCAGGGCAGCGACATCACCGGCATCGAAAGCCTCAAGTGGATGGACGCCATCTCGGTGGCCGAACTGCTGCGCAACGAGCACCCGCAGATCGTCGCGGCCATCCTGGTTCACCTCGACCCCGATCAGGCCTCGTCGGTGCTCAAGGTTTTCACCGAGCGCCACCGCAACGAGGTGATGGTGCGCATCGCCACGCTGGACGGCATCCAGCCTGCTGCGCTGAAGGACCTCAACGAGGTGCTGTCGCGCGTGCTGGCCGGTGGCACGCAAGTCCGCAAGTCCTCGCTGGGTGGCGCCAAGCCCGCGGCCGAAATCATCAACCTGATGGGCTCCAGCCTGGAGACCTCGGTGCTGGACTACATCCGCGAAGCCGACAGCGACCTGGCGCAGAAGATCACGGACAACATGTTCACCTTCGACGACCTGGGCAAGCTCGACGACAAGGGCTTCCAGTCCCTGCTCAAGGAAGTGCAGACCGAGTCGCTCATCATCTCGCTCAAGGGCGCTTCGCCGGAGATCCGCGAGAAGGTCTTCAAGAACATGTCCAGTCGCGCGGCCGAAACCTTGCGCGAGGACCTGGAGTCCCGCGGGCCGGTCAAGCTGTCCGATGTGGAAGCCGAGCAGAAGGAGTTGCTCAAGATCGTGCGCCGCCTGGCCGACGAAGGCCAGATCGTCATGAGCAGCGGAGGCGACGATGAGTACGTCTAAGCCCCAGCAGCCCCGCCCCGGCGTGCCGCCGGCAGGCCAGAACCCACAGGGCAACCAGGGCGCCAACCCCTACGCACGTTTCATCCCGCGCGAGGAACTGGGCAATTTTTCGGCCTGGGCGCCGCAAACCTTCGAGCCCCGCCCCGCAGACCAACCCGACGTCGGCGTGCGCAAGCCCACCCTGGCCGAGCGCGCTGCCGCCGAGATGCGTCCCAACATGAAGCCGCAGCAGCCGGCCCAGCACGCGCCCCAGGCCAAGGGTCAGGCCTCCGCGCAGGGCGCGCCCGCCAACGGCGCAGCCGCCGGTGCCAAGCCCGCCGCCCGCCGCCCCGTGGTCGGTGGCATGCCCGGTCAGGCCGAAGCGCAGGAGCGCGAAGCCGCTCGCGCGGCCGAGGCCAGCGCGGCCCCCGCTGGCCCGCCGGTGGAAGAGCTGCTGAACCAGGCCCGCCAGCAGGGTTACCAGGACGGCTACCGCAACGGCTTGGCCGCGCTGGAGAGCTACAAGCAAACCCAGGCCGCCCAGATGGCCGCCTACATGAGCGACCAGGTCGGCGCGCTCGCCTCCGATTTCCACCACCGCCTGGAGTCGCTGGAGCAGCAACTCGCCGGCCGCATCGCCGGTGTGGCGCTGGAGCTGGCCCGCCAGGTGGTGCGCACCGAACTGCGCCAAAGCCCTGAGCTGGTGGTCGATGTGGCCGAACAGGCCCTGGGCGCGCTGCTGGCCTCGGCCCGCCAGGTCATCGTGCGGCTCAGCCCCGACGACCACGCCCTGGCCCAGGCCCAGCTCTCCGAGATGCTGGCCGCCCGTGGCGCCCGCCTGGTGCCCGACGCCAGCGTGCAGCGCGGCGGCTGCATCGTCGAGTCCGACATCGCCGTGGTCGACGCCACGGTGGAAGCCCGCTGGTCGCGCGCTGCGGCCGCACTGGGCTACGAAGCACCCTGGCACGAGGGCCGCGAAGCCACCAGCGCCGCCGACGCCCACCCGATGGTGAGCGAAGAAGACGATGCCGAGGCCGATGGCCTGACCGAAGCCGCCCGCACGGAGGACCACCCATGAACATGCCCATCCGAGCCCACCACGACGTCGCCCTGGGCCGCTGGAGCCGCTTCCTGGACGACCTGGACGCCTGCGCCGCCAGCCGCATGCCGCTGGAAAACCAAGGCAAGCTGGTGCGCGTGGCCGGCCTGGTGCTGGAAGCCACCGGCCTGCGCCTGCCCGTGGGCGCCGTCTGCGAAATCCACTCCGAAACCCGCCTGGAATCCACCCCGGTGCTGGCCGAAGTGGTCGGTTTCGCCGGTGACCGCGCCTACCTGATGCCCACGGCCGAAGTGCATGGCCTGGCCAGCGGCGCCCGCGTCATCCCTTGCCAGATCCCGGTCAACACCCCGGTGCTGGGCCGACCCAATCACCCGTGGCGCCGCAGCGAAGACCGCACCCGCCACCTGCCGGTGGGCGCCGGCCTGCTGGGCCGCGTGGTCGATGCCCAGGGCGTGCCGATGGACCGCAAGGGCCCGCTGCAGCACATCCGCAGCGAGCCGCTGGCCCGCCGCGCCATCAACGCCATGGAGCGCGACCCGGTCCGCCTGCCGCTGGACACCGGCGTGCGCGCCATCAACGCCATGCTGACCGTGGGCCGCGGCCAGCGCATCGGCCTGTTCGCCGGCTCCGGCGTGGGCAAATCGGTGCTGCTGGGCATGATGGCCCGCTACACCCAGGCCGACGTCATCGTCGTGGGCCTGATCGGCGAGCGGGGCCGCGAAGTCAAGGAATTCATCGAAGACATCCTGGGCGAAGAAGGCCTGGCCCGCTCGGTGGTGGTGGCCGCGCCGGCCGACGCCCCGCCGCTGACCCGCATGCAGGGCGCTGCCTACGCCACCGCCGTGGCCGAGCACTTCCGCGACCAGGGCCTGCACGTGCTGCTGCTGATGGATTCGCTGACCCGCTACGCCATGGCCCAGCGTGAAATCGCACTGGCCATCGGCGAGCCGCCCGCCACCAAGGGCTACCCGCCTTCGTGCTTTGCCAAGCTGCCCCAGCTGGTCGAGCGCAGCGGCAATGGCCTGAACGGCCACGGCTCCATCACCGCCTTCTACACCGTGTTGTCCGAGGGCGACGACCAGCAAGACCCCATCGCAGATGCCGCCCGTGCCATCCTGGACGGCCACATCGTGCTGTCGCGCGAGCTGGCCGAATCGGGCCATTTCCCCGCAATAGACATCGAACGCAGTGCTTCTCGGGTGATGCACAACGTCGCAGACGGGCAACATATCGACAGCGCGAGACGCTTCCGCCAGCTGTGGTCCAAGTACAGCAAGGCGCGCGACCTGATCCAGCTGGGCGCCTATGTGCCCGGGGGCGACCCCGACCTGGACCAGGCCGTGCACGCCCACCCGGCCATGGTGCAAATGCTGCAACAAGGCATGCACACCCAGGCCACGCTGGACGACTCGATCGGCGAGTTGCAGCAGATCGTCTCGCATTGACGTTGTGGCACCGGTGTCGGTGCGTGAGCCCGTCCCGGGCAGGAGGCAAGGTTGATGAGCGGTATCCAGGCCCTGCTGATGGTGTTGGAGTCGGCCGAGAAGGCCCGCGACGAGGCCGTGTCCGCGATGGAAGCGGCGCGCCAGGCGCACGAATCGTCGCGCCAGCAGGCGCAGTCGCTCACCGACTGGCGCCAGGAATACCAGCGCCGCTGGCAGACGCAGTTCCAGCAATCTGGCGGCATGGAGATCGTGCGCTGCTACCAGGATTTCACCCTCCGCCTGGGCGAAGCGGTTTCCGAGCAGGACCGCCGCGTCGCCATGAGCGAGCAGCAACTGGCGCGCTGCCGCGCCCAGTTGATCGAGCGCGAACGCCGGGTGGCGGCCGTGTCGCAGCTCATCGATCGCCGCCAGGCGGAGGCGCAACTCAAGCAGAACCGCCAGGAACAGAAAGCCACCGACGAGCAGGCCGCGCGCTCGGTGCGCATGGCCCAGTCCCAGGGCATGGCGGCCAGCGGCATGGCCACCGGCACCCTGTGAGCGTGAGCTGACACCCCTGCGCCCCGACCCACGGACACCCCGATACACAGATCTCTCGAACGAGGCCCCCCATGAGCAAAGCCATCCAGTCTTCCACCAACGCCGTGACGGGCGTGCAAGGCACGGCCGCCGCGCAGCC
>CAIQIL010000044.1 GCA_903871865.1 uncultured Burkholderiales bacterium | reverse complement strand
GTACCAGATCCCGTCCTCGTTCAGCGCCGAAACCCAGGCGCTGCTGCAGGCCATGAAGACCTACGGCCTCATCCTGGCCGACAACGGCAGCAACTGGTTCATCAGCGGTGCGCCCGACGACCGCTGGAACAACGACCGGCTCTCGTCCGAGTTGCGTCAGGTCACGGGCAGCCAGTTCGAGGTCGTGCGCATGGACGGCCTGGTCACGGGTTGACCGGGTGAGCGGCTGACGGGCGGGGGGCTGGCCTCAGTGGGCCGTGCCCTCGTAGGCGCGGCGCATGTTGACCACGGCCGCATGGCGGCGTGCGCGGCGGCTGAGCAGGCTTTGGCGCAGCAGGACGCCCGCGGCCAGCAGCATCAGCGCGCCATGCAGGTGGTGCGCGTTGCCCAGCAGCAGCAGGCCCGCCAAGGCGGTGGCCACGAAGGACGCCGTGGTCCAGTAGCGCGAGCGCAGCCAGGCCGACGCGGCAGGCGCGGCGGATGGGGTGCTGGACGGGGCGCTGGATGGCATCGAAGACAGGTTCATCGGACCTCCTTGGATCGCAGGGTGTGCGACGGCACGCACTCACACGGGAATGTGTGAAACAACGCACAGTTCTTTGTAGGGGCTGCGCGCGGCCTTGGCAAGTTGGGGATAGCCCGATCGCGGGTCAACACCCAGGCCAAACCGACACAATCCAGCGTCGGTCTCAGTTCGCGGGTGTTCAAAGCGGCGTCAAAGCCGCAAGGCGCCGCTGTAGCCGGTCATCTCCAGGTAGCCGCTGCCCACGGCCTGGCCGCGGGCGTCCAGCAGGGTGCTCAGGCCTTCCCAATACACGCTGCCCGTGCTGCCGCGGCTGTCGAGCTCCTGGGCGTCGGTGCGGGCCTGCACGGTGAAGCGTTGGCCGGCCACGTCCACCTGCCAGGCCACCGGGTAGCGGGCGCGCGTGGCGGGGCTGGTCCAGTGGCGCAGGGGCGTGAAGCGCACCTCGTCGGCTGCCAGGTTGCGGGCGGGCTGGCCGGGGGCGCGCAGGCTGCCGCCGGCCCACAGCGTGCTGCCATCGGCGCGGCGCAGGCGGAAGGCCGTGAGGGCGCCGCCGTCGTCGAGGTTCATGCCGATCCAGTCCCAGCCCACGGCGTCGGCATCGAGCAGGGACTCGCTCCATTCGTGGTCCATCCAGGCGCGGCCGCTGACGGCCTGGGTGCGGCCGGCGCGCGTGAGCTGGCCGCGCACCTGCAGCTGCGGGTGAGAGTAGTAACGGCTGGCCTGTTCGATGCGCGGGCCCTTCTGCGAGAAGCCGGCCTCGCCTTGCAGCAACAGGGGCTGGGTTTGCACGAAGCGCAGGTCGAGCGTGAAGTCGCGCGCGGTGACGCGGCTGGCGTAGGTGCTGCGCTCGGCGGGGCCGCTGCGCTGCAGGGTCCAGTCGCGCAGCAGCACCTGGGTGTCGCCTTCGCGGGCCTCGACGAGGCCAAAGCCGGTGCGGCCGATGCGCTGGTCGTGCACCAGGCGGGCGGCGGCCACGTCGGTGAGTGCGGCGTGCGCGAACACCAGCTGGCGCGCGGCGAAGGCGCTGCGGCTCTCAGAAGCGGCATCGACCCGGGAGCGGAAGAAGGTGATCTGGAAGCCCAGCGGGGCGTCACGGTGGGCGCTGCCATCCTGCGGCCACAGGCTGCCGGTGAGGTACCACCACTCGGTGCGGAAGGCGGGGTGGGCGCCGAAGTCCTGCGGGAAGCGCAGCGGTTCGCCAGGGTGCAGCACCGGGGGCAGGGCGCGCATGGGGCTCAGCGCCTGGGCACCGTCCGCGCCCCAGGCGAGGCCCGCGGCCAGGGCCTGCAGGCTGGCGCGCAAGGTCGCGCGCCGCGTGGGCGCCATGTGCGTCATGTGCGCCTCTGGCATCGTGGGCATGTTGCGGCGCACCGCCATCACCAGTCCTCCTTGACGGCCAGCACCGCATCCCGCCCCACCGCCGCGCGCGCCGCGACCCAGGCCGTGAGCGTGCCGGCCAGCATCACGCTGGCGCACAGCGCGGCCAGGCGGGCCCAGGGCAGCAGCAGGTCCATGGTCCAGTGGAAGCTTTGCGGGTTGACCACCACCACCAGCACCACGCTGACGGCCACGCCGAGCGCCAGCCCGAGCAGCGCGCCCACCGAGGTGAAGGCCGCGCCCTCGCCGGCCACGATGGCCAGCACCTGGCGGCGCGTGAAGCCCAGGTGGCTGAGCAGGCCGAACTCCTTGCGCCGCGCCAGCACCTGGGCCGAAAAGCTCGCCGCCGTGCCGAACAGCCCGATGCCGATGGCCACCGCCTGCAGCCAGTAGGTGACGGCGAAGCTGCGGTCGAAGATGCGCAGCGTGGTCTGGCGGATCTGGCCGGGCTCGGCGAACTCCAGCAGCGCGCCGTCCAGGCCTTGCCGCGTGGCGAGCCCGCGCACGGCGGTCTGCACGGCGTCCACGCGGGCGCCCGGTGTCAGCCACATCGCCAGGTCATTGACGTCGGTGTCGCCCGTGAGGCGCTGGTAGTCGGCCTCGTTGATGACGATGGCACCTTGCTGGCGGGCGTAGTCGCGCCAGACGCCACGCACGAACGCCGCCACTGGCGG
>CAIQIL010000043.1 GCA_903871865.1 uncultured Burkholderiales bacterium | reverse complement strand
GCTTCCACATCCAGGCCTGAAGCCCCTGCCGGCTTGGCGCCGGGCTGCCATCCGTCACAGAGCGTCACAGACAGGCGGATAATCGGCAGCCATGAAGCTGCGTTTCACCAAGATGCACGGCGCGGGCAACGACTTCGTCGTGCTCGACGCCACCCGCGGGCCGCTCGCCCAAGGTCACGCCCTGAGCGCGGCCCAGTACCGCTTCCTGGCCGACCGGCGCTTCGGCATCGGCGCCGACCAGATCCTCATCGTCGAGCCGGGCGACCCCGCCCGCGGCACCGACTTCACCTACCGCATCATGAACGCCGACGGCGGCGAGGTGGAGCAGTGCGGCAATGGCGCGCGCTGCTTCGCGCGCTTCGTGCACGACACCGGCCTGAGCTCGAAAGACGTGATCCGCGTGCAGACGATGAAGGCCGTCATCGAGCCCCGCCTGCAGCCCGACGGCCGCGTCACCGTGGACATGGGCGCACCCTTCCTGGTGCCCGCCGAGGTGCCGTTCGACGCCAGCGGGCTCACGCCCAAGCTCGTCAACGGCTGCGAGCTGTGGCCCCTGCCCCTGGCCGACTACCCGGTCGATGTGGCCGTGGTGTCCATGGGCAACCCGCACGCCGTGATGCGCGTGGACAGCGCCGAGCACGCGCCGGTGGAAGAGCTCGGCCCCCAGATCGAAAGCCATGCGCGCTTCCCGCGCCGCGTCAACGCCGGTTTCATGGAGGTGGTGGACCGCGGCCACATCCGCCTGCGCGTCTTCGAGCGCGGCTCCGGCGAAACGCTGGCCTGCGGCTCGGGCGCCTGCGCGGCCGTGGTCGCCGGCATCCGCCTGGGCTGGCTCGATGCCACCGTGCACGTGGACACCCGCGGCGGGCGCCTGACCATCTCCTGGGCGGGCCCTGGCCAGCCGGTGATGATGACCGGCCCGGCCGTCAAGGTGTTTGACGGCGAGATTGACGTTCCTGAACTCTGAGTTGCGAGCACCCCAGACATGACCCTCCAAGGCATCACCGAAGACGAGATCGCGAACTACCTGGTGCACACGCCCGGCTTCTTCGAGCGCAACGCCCAGCTGCTGGCCAGCATCCAGCTCACCAGCCCGCACGGCCAGCGCGCCGTCTCGCTGCAAGAGCGCCAGATGGAGATGCTGCGCGACAAGATCCGCGGCCTGGAAAAGCGCATCATCGAGATGATCCGCCACAGCCAGGAAAACGAGGCCATCGCCGACCGCCTGCACCGCTGGGTGCGCGCCACCATGCTGGCCCACGACAATGCCGCGCTGCCGGAGGTGCTGGTGGAGACGCTGCGCCACGAGTTCCTGATCCCGCAGGTGGCGGTGCGCGTCTGGGGCACGGCCGAACAGGCCCTGCGCGCCGAAGTCGCCGCCCTGCCCTGCGCCGACACCGTGAGCGAAGACACCCGCAGCTTCGCGGCCAGCCTGGGCCAGCCCTACTGCGGCCTGAACTCCGGCTTCGAGGCCAGCAAGTGGCTGGAAGACAGCGCCCACATCACCTCGCTGGCGCTGATCCCCCTGCACCACGGTGGCGAGTGCTACGGCCTGCTGGTGCTGGGCTCGCCCGACGCCACCCGCTACACCGCCGACATGGGCGTGGACTTCCTGCTGCAGGTGGGCGACATCGCCAGCGCCGCCATGGCGCGCTTGCTCAGCCCTTGAGCCTGAGCTGCTGAACGGCCCCCAGGCTGCCGTCAACCGGCGGTCACGGGGCTGTGACACCATCCCGGCACACCCAAAATCCGGGAGATTCCGATGCACGCACGCCACCGCACGGTGCTGGCCATGGCCGCCGCACTGACCGCCTTCACCGGCCTGTCCACGGTCACCACGCCCGCCCGGGCGGCCTTCCAGCTCAGCAACGTCGGCCTGCAATGCAGCGACAGCCTCGTGGTGCAAGAAGGCGACGCCTACGTGCTGAGTTGCACCGGTGACCTCACCGTGCAAGGCCTGAGCGGCCAGGGCAGCTTCATCGCCGACACCAGCATCACCCTGAACGCCACCGGCAACCTGAGCCTGCTGGACGTGGTGCTGCGAGCACCCAACATCGTCCTGACCGGCGGGTCGAGCGTGACCGTCGACATCGGCGTCACGCTGAATGGCGGCGACGTGCAACTCACCGCGACCGGGGGTTCCGGCGGCGACATCGGCACAGGAGGGGCTGGAGGCGCAGGCATCACCTTGGGCACGCCTGGGGGGACAACGCCCCGCGAAGGGGGCGGCATCGTCATCTCCAGCGGCGGCAGCCTGGGCAGCAACGACCCCCAGTTCGGCGGCAGCGTCCTGACCACCGTGGGCAGCGCCGTGCCCGAAGCCAGCGGCTGGGCCACGATGGCGCTCGGCCTGATCGGCTTGGCGGGGCTGGTGCGCCGTTCGCGGCGCTGAGTCACCTCCTCGGGGCCCGCCCACGGCCCAGAATCCGGCCCACAATGGCCGCATGGCCGACCCCGCATCGGAAACCGCACCCGCCTCGCCCGAGGCCGAGCCCAAAGCCGCCCTCATCGCGCGGCACCTCGAACACCTGCGCGTGCAGCGCCGCCTGGCCGACAGCACCCTGGGCATGTACGGCGACGCCCTCGCCCGCCTGAGCGCCTTCTGCGAGCGCGACGCCCTGGCGCTGGCCGATGTCAAAGCCCACCATGCGCGCGGCTGGCTCGCCCGGCTCCACGCCCAGGGCCAGGGGCCGCGCAGCCTGGCCATCACCCTCTCGGGCTGGCGGGGCTTTTACCGCTGGCTGGGCCGCGAGGGGGGCATCGCCGCCAACCCCATCGACGGGCTCAAGCCGCCCAAGGCGAGCAAACCGCTGCCCAAGGCGCTGTCGGTGGACCAGGCCGTGGCCCTGGCCGAGCATGCGCCGGCCGACCCGTCCGCGCACGCCACCTCCCCGGCCGCGGCCACCCGCTCGGCGCGCGAGGCGCCTTGGCTGCAGGCGCGCGACCACGCCATGGTCGAGCTGCTTTACAGCTGCGGCTTGCGCAGCGCCGAATTGCTGAGCCTGGACGTGCTCGCCGGCCCCGACGCCATCGGCTGGCTGGACCTCGATGGCGCCGAGGCCCACGTGCTGGGCAAAGGCAGCAAGCGCCGCACCGTGCCCATCGGGCAGGCCGCCTTGAGCGCGCTGCGCGCCTGGCTGGCCGTGCGCGAGCAGCTGACGCCGCCCGACGGCCCGGCCCTCTTCCTCAGCCGCCTGGGGCATCGACTCACGGCCATGCAGCTGCGCAACCGGCTCAAGCAACTGGCCCAGGCGGCGGGCCTGCCCACGCACGTGCACCCGCACATGCTGCGGCACAGCTTCGCCAGCCACCTGCTGCAGTCCAGCGGTGACCTGCGGGCCGTGCAGGAGCTGCTGGGCCACGCCCACATCAGCACCACGCAGGTCTACACCCGGCTGGACTTCCAGCACCTGGCCAAGGTCTATGACGCCGCCCACCCGCGGGCGCGGCGCAAGGACAGCGGCGGCTGATCAGCCCACCGGGGCTTCGGCGCTGGCCGGTGCCAGGCTGTCGGCCAAGGCGCCCAGCATCTCGCAGAGGGCCTCGACGGCCTGGTGGGTGCCCGCGTCCAGCTGACCGCGCTCCGCGCTGGCCTGCACGCGCTGGGCCGCCTCGCGCAAGTCGGGCAGCAGCACGTTGGCGGCCATGCCCACCACGCCGTGGGCCAGCTGGCGCAGGGCTTCGGCATCGCCACGCTGCACCGCCTGACGCAGCAGGGCCGGTTCGTCCTGGCAGTGGGTGCGCACCATCTCCAGCAGGCGCGGCACGAAGCCGGGTACCGCGCGGTAGTGGGACTGCAGCGCGGCCTCGTCCAGGCGCGGCAAGGGCACCGGGGCCTCGGGCTCGCGCGGGTCGGTGGACGCAGTCTGCGGCTTCAGCCGGGCCAGGCACTGCACCAGCTCGTCGATCATGTAAGGCTTGGTCAGGTAGCCGCTCATGCCAGCCGCCTCACCGCGCTGGCGCGCATCCTCGAAGGCATGGGCCGTCAAGCCAATGATGGGCAAGGCGGGCGCCATGGCGCGCATGCGCCGCGTCGCTTCGTAGCCGTCCATCACCGGCATCTCGACGTCGCACAGCACGGCGTCGAAGGCCTCGGGGCCACCGTCTTCCAGCGCGCACACGGCCTGCAGGCCGTTGTCCACCATGGTCGCCTGGGCACCTTCGAGGCCGAGCAACTGGCCCAGCACCATCTGGTTGATGGGATGGTCTTCGGCCACCAGCACGCGCAGGCCCTGCAGGCGGGGCTGGCGCGCCGCACCGGGTGCCCGGCTCGCATCGGCAGGCGTGGCCGGTGTCGCCACACCCGGCTCGCAACCGGCCACCTGGGTGAGCAAGGGCCGCAGCGGCAAGCAAACTTCAAAGCGCGAGCCCTGCCCCACGTTGCTGCTGACGCCGATGCTGCCGTGCATCAGGTCCACCAAGCGCTTGCAGATGGACAGGCCCAGGCCCGTGCCGCCCACGCGGCGGGTGCTGCTGTTGTCGCCCTGCTCGAAAGGCTTGAACAGGCGCTGCAGCACGGCCGGGCTCATGCCGCTGCCGGTGTCGCTGACGACCAGGGCCATGCCGCCATCGGGCCACTGCAGCGTCGCCGGCGTGACACTCAGCACCAGCTCCACCCGGCCCCTGTCGGTGAACTTCACCGCGTTGGTCAGCAGGTTGATGAGCAGCTGCGCCATGCGCACCGGGTCGCCCACATAAGCCTCGGCCAGCTGCGGGTCGCGCGAGATGCGCAGCGACAGCCCCTTGGCCTTGGCCTGCTGCGAGACCATGGTCACGGCCTGGTTGATCAGCTCGGTGACGTCCACCCGGCCGACTTGCAGCTCCAGCTTGCCGGCTTCGATCTTGGAGAAATCCAGGATGTCGTTGATGACGCCCAGCAAGTGTTGGCCCGCCTGCACGATGTGGCCGAGGGTGCCCGCCACCGGTTCGCCCTCGTGCTGGCGCTGCGCCAGTTGCGCCAGGCCCAGCACGGCGTTGAGCGGCGTGCGGATCTCGTGGCTCATGTTGGCCAGGAACTCGCTCTTGGCGCGGTTGGCGGCCTCGGCAGCGACCTCGGCGCGCTTGAGCGAGGACACATCGAAGCCCATCACGATGAAGCCCTTGACCCCACCGCTGTGCACATCGGGCACGAAGCTCACCTGCCACACCGGCGGCGCGCCCCCGTCCTGCGCCGGCAGCGGCGAGCACTCGAAGGCGCAGGCCTCGCCGCGCAAGGCCTGCTGCACGTGCGGTGCGATCTGCCCGTAGAGCTCGTCGCTGAGCAGCTCGTGCATGGTGAGCTCGCCCTCGCCCCGGTCACCGTGCCCCAAGGTCTCGCGGTGCACCCGGTTGGCAAAGCGCAGGCGCAAGGCATCGGGCGTGGCCTCCCAGTAGGCCACCATGCCGGGCATGCCGTCGAGGATGGACTGCAGATGCCGCTCCTTGTCGGCCAGCTCGCGGGTGCGGTCGGCCACCAGCGAGGCCAGGCGGGCGTGGTCGGCGCGGCGGGCTTCTTCGATGGCGATGCGCTCGCTGATGTCGCGGGCGATCTTGGAGACGCCGACGATCTGGCCCTGCCCATCGCGGATGGGCGACAGCGTCACCGACACGGGCAGGCGCCGGCCATCGCGGTGCATGCGCACGGTGTCGAAGGAAGACACCGTCTCGCCGCGCGCGATGCGGGCCAGCAGCGTGGTTTCTTCGTTGTGCAGCTCGGGCGGGAACACCATCAACATCGGTTGGCCGATGGCCTGGGCCGCGCTGTGACCGAACAGGCGCTCGGCCGCCGGGTTCCAGCTGGTGATGACGCCGTCCAGCGTCTTGCCCACGATGGCATCTTCCGAGCTGGTGACGATGGCCGCCAGGCGCGAGCGCTCGACCTCGGCATGGCGCAGCTCGGCCACGTCGGTGAAGCTGAGGATGGCGCCGTGCAGCTGGCCATCGGCATCGCGCAGCGGCGACAGCTGCATCAGGTAGTGGCGCTCGTCCTGGTCGATGCGCGAAACCAGCGCCTCGCCCGTGGCCAGCACCTGGGTGATCTGCTCGGGCAGGCCCGTCAGCGGCAGGCTGCTGGGCACCGAGGCCAGCGAACGGCCCACATCGTGCTCCAACAGGCCGAAGATGCGCACGGCCAGCGGGTTGAAGCGGCGCACGCGCAGGCGGGCATCGACCACCACCAGCGCCACCTGCATGGAGCTTTCGATGCTCAGCAGCGTGTCATTGAGGCCAGTGAGCTCTTCGGACTTGGCCAGCAGCTGCTCGTTGAGCGTGGTCAGCTCTTCGTTGGAGGCCTGCAGCTCCTCGTTGGACGATTGCAGCTCTTCCGACGAGGCCTGCAGCTCTTCGTGCAGGGACTGGCGGTCGTCGTTGGCGCGCTCCAGTTGCTGGACCATGGCGTGCAGGTGCTCGCGGGCCACGGCGAGTTCATCGCGCAGGCGGTGCCGTTCAGCGGTGTCGGCTTGCGGGTCCGGTGCGCCACCTGCGCCGTCCAACCATCCCTCGCCCGCCAGGGGCAGGGGCGCGAAACGCAGCCCTGGCGGCGCCACCACCTGCACCTCGAAGCTCACCACCACCCCCTGCACCTCGCCCACGGCGTTGCACAGGGCCTGGGCGTGCAGGCGCACGGCTTCGGCCGCTTCACCGCCATCCGGCACGGGCAAGGTCACCGGCACACTGACCAGCTCCGAAGGCGCCGCCGTGGTGGCCAGGTGCAACAAGGTGCGCACCTCGGCACGCAAGGCCGGCACGCACAGCCCGGCCAGGGAGAAGTCCGCCTTGCCGCCCTCCAGCTTGAGGAAGCGGTCCACATCGCCCCACAGGTGCTGGACCAGCCCTTGCGCATCCACCAGCACGCTGGGCAGGGCATGGCGCTGCAGCAGGTGCCGGTGAAAGCGCAACTCGCTGGCCAGCAGCGCCTCGGCGGGCTCGGGCCTCACCTTCTGCGACGCGGCCGACGTGCCGATGCGCCGCCACCCCATCGACAGCTCCAGCAGACGGGGCGATGGCACCGTGCGCCGGCGGAACAGCTTGACGTGGCCGTCGATGGGCTGGAAGAGCTCGCTCAGGGCCCCGACCGACTCCGACTGCCCCAACAGCAGGCAGGCCTGCGGGCGCAAGGCGTGGTGGAAGCGCGAGAGGATGTCCACCTGCGCCGAGCCCTCGAAATAGATCAGCACATTGCGGCAGCTCAGCACGTCCAGGTTGACGAAGGGCGGCTGCGACAGCAGGTCCTGCTGGGCAAAGACGCACAGGTCGCGGATGTGGCGGGCCGGCCGCACGCCGTCCTGGTCGACCACGAAATGGCGCGCCACCAGCTCGGCCGGCACGCCTTCCAGCGCGGCATGCGGGTACACGGCACGGCGGGCGTGCGCGATGGCGTCTGCGTTGATGTCGGTGGCGAACAGGCGCACAGGGCAGCGCGGCAGCCGGTCGCCCAGCGCCTCGGCCACCAGCACGGCCAGGGTGTAGGCCTCTTCGCCAGTGGCACAACCTGGCACCCACAGGCGCAGCCCCTCGGCGTCGGAGCGCACCGAGACGATCTCGGCCAACACCTCGGCCAAGCGCGTGAACACCTCCGGGTCGCGGAAAAACCGCGTCACCGAAATCAGCAGGCTGCGCTGCAGGCGCTGCAACTCGGCGGCGTCTTGCTGCAGGTGGGCGACATAGGCGTCCAGATCAGGCACGCCCAACTCCAGCATGCGCCGCTGCAGCTGCCGGCGGAAGGTGCTGTCCTTGTAGTGCGACACATCGACCTGGGTGGCATGGCGCACCAACTGCACGATGACGTCCAGCAAGGCCGCCTCCTGGGCGCCAGAAGCCTCACCGGATTCGCTGTTCGCCGGAGCGGCAAGGGACGTCGCCACGGCGACCGACGGGTTTCGGGAGTGGATATGCCGCATGAGACGGGGCTTGGAGAAGGGCTTGGATGCCGCCAGGACCACAGCGGGCTGGTTGTGAACGCGGGCCCGGGCCCAACGCCCGACAATACCCCTCCGCAAGCCCCATGGAAATAGGCATCATCGGACACACGCGCAGCACCGCATTGTGCGGTCAGACATAATGGAATTGACAAATGTCACGCACTCGATGTCAGAGATGAGCTTGAAAACCGTGCCCAGGCAGCTCTGGGATTTCCGCCGCGGCATGGCCACGGCCCGCGTGTTGTGTCAGTTGGGTCAGGACCATGGCCTGAGCCTGGACGATGTCTTGCGCAACTCGGGGCTGGGCCAAGCCCAGACCGACGACCCACGCGGCCAACTCGAAGCGCAGCAGGAAATCCAGCTCATCCGCAACCTGGTCAGCCTGCTGCCGCAGCGCCCCACGCTGGGCATCGAAGCGGGCTGCCGCTACCACGTCACCACCTACGGCCTGTGGGGCTACGCCGTGATGGCCAGCCCGACGCTGGGCATGGGCATCAGCATGGCTTCGCGCATGCTCAACCAGACCTTCTCGCTGACCACCAACGAGGTCGAGCAAGTCGGTGACCAGATCATGGTGACTTACCACTCCGACCACCTGCCGGCCGAAGTGCGCCAGTTCATCATGGACCGCGACCGCGCCGCCGTGGTCACGCTGCAGCGTGAAATCCTCGGGCGCCCGCTGGCCTACCGGGCCATCCTGATGCGCCGTCCCGAGCCCGAGCCCGAGGTCGTCGAGGCCTACACCCAGCTCTTCGGCGTGCGACCGCTGTTCAACCAGGCGCAAGACCGCAGCCTGTTCGCCGCAGCCCTCATGCACGAACCCCTGCCGCAGGCCGACCCCCACACCGCCGCCTTGTGCGAGCAGATGTGCAAGCGCCTGGTGGACCAACGCGGCACCCGCACAGGCGTGGCCGCCCAGGTGCGGGACCGCCTGATGCGCACGCCAGGCCACATCCCCGACATGGAGGAAATCTCCGCCGAAATGGGCATGACGTCGCGCACCCTGCGCCGCCACCTCACGGCCGAAGACGCCTCCGTCCGCTCGCTGCTCGAAGAGGTGCG
>CAIQIL010000042.1 GCA_903871865.1 uncultured Burkholderiales bacterium | reverse complement strand
GGCGTGGACTTCGAGGAAGTGCCGGTGCGCCCGGGCGCTGCCGCCAGCGAGGGCGGCAAATCCCCGCTGGGCAAGGTGCCGTTCATCGAGACCGAGCACGGTTTCCTGAGCGAAAGCCAGGCCATCGCCGACTATTTGGAAGCGCGCTTCCCCACGCCCCCCCTGATGCCGGCCGACCCCTGGCAGGCGGCCAAGGTGCGCGAGCTCATCACCTACTGCGACCTGCACGTCGAGCTCTGCGCCCGCCAGCTCTACAAGCAGGCCTTCTTCGGCGGCAAGCTCACGCCGGAAGAGACCGAGCGGGTCAAGGCGCAGCTGGTGAAGCACCTCGCCGCGTTCAAGACACTGGCCCGTTTCGCGCCCTACGCCGCGGGTGACACCTTCACCCAGGCCGATTGCGCCGTGTACGTCAGCCTGCCGCTGGCGGCCCTGGCGTCGAAGCTGGTGATCGGCGAGGACCTCGTGGCCGCTGCAGGCATCGACTGGAAGGCCTACGTCAAGCTCATCGAGCAGCGCCCCGCGGCGCAGAAGATCGCGGCTGACCGCAAGGCCGACCAGGAGCGTTCGATGGCGGCTGCGCGTGCTGAAAAGCTCGTGCCTTGACGGTGTCTGGCGGCGATCACGAGGTCACGGTTCCGCCCACAAGCCCTGCCAACGCTGGATAATGGCGGGTTGACGACCGACCTCGGCGCCCCCAAAGCGCCCCGCCTGCCATGACCTCTGCCACACCTGCGGCCCTGCACACCTCTGCCCTGACCTCCCTGCCGCTGCTGGCCCGCGGCAAGGTGCGCGACAACTACGCCGTCGGCGACGACCGCATCCTGATGGTGGCCTCTGACCGCATCAGCGCCTTCGACGTCATCATGGGCGAGCCGATCCCCGGCAAGGGCGCGCTGCTCACGAAGATGGCGCTGTTCTGGTTCGAGCTGCTGAAAGATGTGGCGCCCAACCACCTGACAGGCGACGACCCCGTCAGCGCCGTGACCCCGGCCGAGCGCGCCCAGGTCGAAGGCCGCGCCATGCTGGTCAAGAAGCTCAAGCCCTTGCCCGTGGAAGCCGTGGTGCGTGGCTACTTGGCCGGCTCCGGCTGGAAGGAGTACCAGGACAACGGCAAAGTCTGCGGCGTCAAGCTGCCTGCCGGCCTGAAGAACGCCAGCAAGCTGCCCGAGCCCATCTTCACGCCCGCCACCAAGGCCGAGATGGGCGACCACGACGAGAACATCAGCTACGACAAGATGGCCGAGATCATCGGCGCCGACATGGCCGCCAAGGTGCGTGAGCTGGCGATTGCCCTCTACAAGAAGGCCGCCGATTTCGCGCTGACCAAGGGCATCATCATCGCCGACACCAAGTTCGAGTTCGGCCTCGACGCGCAGGGCACGCTGACCGTGATGGACGAGGTGCTGACGCCCGATTCCTCGCGTTTCTGGCCCATCGAGGGCTACGAAGCCGCCTTCGCCGCCGGTCAGAACCCGCCCAGCTACGACAAGCAGTTCGTGCGCGACTGGCTGGAGCAGGCCACCGTCAACGGCCAACCCTGGGACAAGACCGCGCCTTCGCCGGCCTTGCCGCAAGACGTGATCGACAAAACCGCGGCCAAGTACCAGGAAGCGCTGACCCGCCTGACGGGCCAGGCCTGAGCCAGCGCGTGGCCGTGGCCGTGCCTGGCGCCGATGGCGCCTGATGGCAGGCATGAAAAAGGCGTCCCGCGGGACGCCTTTTTGCTTGAGGCGATGCGCCCCTCGTCACCTTGCCAGGTGATTCAGGCTTTTTTGCGGCGGGCGATGGCGCCCACCAGGGCCAGGCCCGACAAGGTCAGCGCGATGCTGCCGGGCTCGGGCACGGCAGGCGTGGCGGCCAGTTCACCGATGTAGCTGCCGCCCTGGCTGCCGATGGCGTGGCCGGCGATGGTGAGCTGGTAGTTGCCAGCCGTCAGGCCCTCGAAGGTGAAGGAGGGCAGGGGGCTGCTGGAGGCGCTGCTGGCCCCGCCCACCGCGGCCAGCGTGATGCTGTCGAAAGCCAGACCCTTGACCGTCAGGCCTTTGAAGAAGGCCAGCGGCGAGCTCACGCCACCGAACACATCGCTGGTCTCGGTGAGGCTGAAGAAGTAGGTGTCGAGGAAGCTGTCGCCTGCCACCACGGTGCGGGCGAAGTTGGGTTCCGGCAGCTGCACGCTGGCCGAGGGCAGCGTGTTCAGCGGGGTCGAAAAGTTGATGGACACCGAGGTGGTCGCCGCCCAGGCGGACGAACCGAGTGTCATGGCGATGCCGGCAGCTGTGCCGAACGCGCCAAGTTGTTTGAAGCTCATGTGAATTTCCCTGTGTGAACCTGGGCCCAATGGCCATGGATTGTGAACAACGTCACGGATCCGTCTCGAATTCATTCTAGACAGATCACATGACGCGTCTCCACCATTACCGGAGCGCCACGCAGGGTTGATCCGTCTGAACGGATCACGTGACAGCCTGTCACATGGGCTGATCGGCCCCGTCCTCCCCGTGAACCGGGGGGGCTGCGTCCAATTCGGCGCTGGCGGCCTCGGCGGCTTCGGCGGCCGCCAGGGCCGCGGCGGCCAGCGCTTCGGCGGCTTCCGCCGGCAGGGCCCAGCTGTGCAGGATGTTGCTCACATCGCCAATGCCCGTCTTGTTCAGCGAGGAGAACAGCGCCACGCCGATGTCGGCCTCGTCGGTGGCGAGGTCTGCCAGCACGGCCTGGGCGCCGCGCAGGGATTCGGCCTGCTCCTTGCGGTTGAGCTTGTCGGCCTTGGTCAGCAGCACCAGCAGGCGCACTTCGCCGTTGCGCACGCGTGGCGCAACGAACTCCAGCAGCGTGCGGTCCAGTTCGGTGAAGCCGTGTCGAGAGTCCACCATCTGCACCACGGCGCACAGGTTGCGGCGCCAGGCCAGGTACTCGGCCATCACTTCCTGCCAGCGCAGCTTGGCGGTGCGCTCCACGGCGGCGTAGCCGTAGCCGGGCAGGTCGGTCCAGACCTGGTCAGG
>CAIQIL010000041.1 GCA_903871865.1 uncultured Burkholderiales bacterium | reverse complement strand
GCCTGCCCGGCGTCTTCGGCGTGAAGGAAGCGTCCGGCAACATCGAGCGCGCCGCCTACCTGATCAAGCACGCGCCTGAAGGCTTTCACATCTACTCGGGCGACGACGGCACGGCCGTGGTGCTGATGCTGCTTGGCGGCCACGGCAACGTCAGCGTGACGGCCAACGTCGCACCGCGCGCCATGGCCCAGCTGTGCAAGGCCGCGATCGCCCAGGACGCCGCCCGCGCCATCGCGCTGCACATGCAACTGCTGCCGCTGCACAAGCACCTGTTTGTTGAGCCCAACCCGATCCCCGTGAAATGGGCCCTGACCCGCATGGGCAAATCTGGTGGTACGCTGCGCCTGCCGCTGACCGAGCTGTCGGCCTCGGCGCAGCCTGTGGTCGAAGCCGCACTGCGCGAAGCCGGCGTGCTCTGAGCCTTGCTGGCTGCCCCCGGCCCCCGTCTCCGGCACCACGCCAGACGGGTGGCCCCAGATTGCCTGTCACATTGCCCTGACCCCATGCGCATCACACCCCGCACCCCGCACGTCCTGACCCTGGGCGCGGCACTGGCCTCGGCCATGCTGGCAACCGGCTGCTCCTCCGTCTCCAGCGCCCTCTCGGGCGACAAGATCGACTACCGCAGCAGCGGCTCGCAAAGCGTGCGCCTGGATGTGCCGCCCGATCTGAGCCAGTTGCCCGGTCAGCAACGCTACAACCAGGCCACGCCGGCCATCGTGTCGGCCAGCAGCCTGAGCCGCCAGAACCCGCAAGCCGACGCAGCCCCCGTGACCATCGCCCCGGGCGAGCGCGGCGGCATCAAGCTGGAGCGCCAAGGCCAGACGCGCTGGCTGGTGGTGAACCAGCCGCCCGAAGCCATCTACAGCCAGGTGCGCGGTTTCTGGTCTGACGTCGGTTTCGAGCTGACGGTCGATCGCCCTGAAGCGGGCGTGATGGAGACCAACTTCTCCGAGAACCGCGCCAAGCTGCCCGAAGACGGCGTCCGCAACCTGCTGGGCCGCGTCTACGACATGCTCTACGACACCGGCCTGCGCGACTCCTTCCGCACCCGCATCGAGCGCACCGCCACGGGCAGCGAGATCTACATCAGCCACCGCGGGATGTCCGAAGAATTCATCGATCCCAACCGCAAGGAACAGACGACCTGGCGCATCCGACCCAGCGACCCGGGCCTGGAAGCCGAGATGCTCGCCCGCCTGATGGTCAAGCTGGGCGCACCGAAGGAAGCCGCCGCCGCCGTGCGCGAGCAAGCCGCCACCCCGGCACCTGCGGCACTCGCCTCGGCCGTGAAGCTGGGTGCCGACGGCACCACCATGGTCCTGCAAGCCGAAGGCGACCTGGCTTGGCGCCGCGTGGGCCTGGCCCTGGACCGCAGCGGCTTCACCGTCGAGAACCGCGACCGCAAGAGCGGCAGCTACGAAGTGCGCATCTCGGTGGACGATCCGGAAGCCGCCAAGCCGGGCTTCTTCGGACGCCTGATCGGCCGCAGCGAAGCCGAAACGCTGGCGCGCTACAAGGTGAGCGTGCAAGCGCAAGGCGGCGCCACCTTGGTCAGTGTGCTGACCGACAATGGCGCAGCAGCCAACTCGGCCACGGGCAAGCGCATCGCCAAACGCCTGGCCGAAGAGCTCAACTGAAGCGGACGCTGGGCTGACAGTCCAGCGGGCCCGTCGGGCGATCAACCCGATGCGCAAACCGACAGGCAACCCGACGCGAAAAAACCGGCCACCTTGCGGTAGGCCGGTTTTTTCTTGGCTGGCGTCAGGGCACG
>CAIQIL010000040.1 GCA_903871865.1 uncultured Burkholderiales bacterium | reverse complement strand
GCCAGGTACAGCGCCGCGCCGGCCATCTCGGACGGCTCGGCCACGCGGTCCATCGGCACATGGGCCAGCACCGTCTTCATGATCATGTCGTTGGAGGTCAGGGCCGCCGCGAACTTCGTGTCGGTGAAGCCCGGCAGGATCGCATTGACGCGCACCTTCTGCGTCGCGCACTCCTTGGCGAAGGCGTGCGTCATCGAGATCACGGCCGCCTTGGTGATGGAGTAGATGCCCTGGGCCATGCCCGGGATCACGCCATTGACCGAGGCGATGTTGATGATCGAGCCGCCGCCCTGCTGGGCCATCACCTTCGCACCCCGCGCGCACATGAAGAAGTAGCCGCGGATGTTGACGTCCACGGTCTTCTGGAAGGCGCCCAGGTCGGTGTCGGTGATGTGGCCGAAGTAGGGGTTGGTCGCGGCGTTGTTGACCAGGATGTCGAGGCGGCCGAACTGCTGCTCGATGGCGGCAAACGTCGCGTCGATCTGGTCGATCTCGCCGATGTGGCAGGCCAGCACCGAGGCCTTGCCGCCGGCTTCGCGGATGGAGGCGGCCACGGCTTCGCAGGGTTCGACCCTGCGGCTGGAGACGATGACATGGGCGCCGTGGGCGGCCAGCAGGCGGGCGATGGCCTCGCCGATGCCACGGCTGGAGCCGGTGACCAGGGCGACCTTGCCGGTCAGGTCGAAGGTGTTGGCGAGCGGGTTGGGGTTTGTCATGGCGATCAGAGGTTCAGAGGGTTCAGGGCGAGCTCAGCGTCCAGGTCACAGGCTGGATTGGGCGATGATGCCCAGGCAGCGCTGCTCCAGGTAGCAAGCAAACGGGCCGAACTGCGCGAAGGCCGGGTTGCGTGCGTTGCCTTCCTTGAAGCGCTTGTAGATCTGCTGCGCGATGCCGGCCAGGCGGAACAGGCCATACACCGTGTAGAAGTCGAAATTGGCCACGCTGAAGCCGGTCTTCTCGGCGTAGTAGCGCACCACCTCGTCGCGGGTCAGCATGCCCGGCGCGTTGGTGGGCTGGCGGCGCGAGCCCTTCATGAACGGGTCGTCGTCGGCCTGCACCCAATAAGCCAGGGCGCTGCCCAGGTCCATCAACGGGTCGCCCAGCGTGGCCATTTCCCAGTCCAGCACGCCGATGATCTTCAGCGGGTCGTTCACGTCCAGCACGACGTTGTCGAAGCGGAAATCGTTGTGGATGAGGCGGATGGCCACTTCCTGCTGGGGCTGCTTCGCGGCCAGCCAGGCCATGACGGCTTCGAAATCGCCCACGTCGTCGGTGCGGGCGGCGCGGAAGCGTTTGGTCCAACCCTCGACCTGGCGCGCCACATAGCCCTCGCCCTTGCCCAGGGTGTCCAGGCCGGCTTTGGTCGGGTCCAGTTGGTGCAGCTGGATGAGCGCGTCCAGCACGTTCAGGCAGAGCTGGCGCGTCTTGGCCTCGTCCAGGCCCAGTTCAGGCGACAGGTTCTGGCGCGGGATGTTGCCGACCAGGCGCTCCATCACGTAGAACGGTGCGCCAATGACTTCGGCGTCCTCGCAGATGGCGTGGATGACCGGCACCTGCGGGTAGACCGGCTTGAGCTTTTGCATGATGACCGCCTCGCGCACCACGTCGTGGGCCGACTTGGCGATGTGGCCGAACGGTGGGCGGCGCAGGATCAGGTCGACGTTGGCGTAACGCAGCAGGTAGGTCAGGTTGGAGGCGCCGCCAGGGAACTGTTGCAGTTCGGGCGTGCCTTCCAGGGTGAGGCCCTTGGATTGCAGGTAGGCCGTGACCTTGGCCACGTCCACTTCTTCACCGGCACGGACTTGCCCGGCCTGGTCCACCAGGGTGTTGTTGCTGCTGTCGCTCATTCGCTGCGTCTCCTCGGCGACCGCCCCCATCGGGCACGCGGGTGCGCCGACAAAACACGGTCAATGTGTGAATCGAAGCAGTGTAGGAAGCCGGCAGTGATGAATCAAATGAATTGTTTGAATCCGCACCCATTCGTTGCACGGATGACCTGACGCAGCCAGCGGGTCGCGTCAGCCCCTGTCAAGCCTGTGGTGGGCGTTGCGCCGACTTCGGCCGGAAGGCCGCGCACACCTCGGACACCGCCTCGATGTACGGGCCGCCGATGAGGTCGATGCAGTACGGCACCGCGGCAAAAATGCCCGGCACCACCGACTTGCCCTCGGCGTCGCGCAGGCCTTCCAGCGTTTCGGCAATGGATTTGGGCTGCCCCGGCAGGTTGAGGATGAGCGCCCTGCCCCGGATCACGGCCGTCTGCCGCGACAAAATGGCCGTGGGCACGAAGCGCAGGCTGATCTGGCGCATCTGCTCGCCAAAACCCGGCATCTCCTTGTCGGCCACGTCCAGCGTGGCTTCGGGCGTGACGTCGCGCGGCGCGGGGCCGGTGCCGCCGGTGGTCAGCACGAGGTCGCAGGCCTCGGCATCGACCAGCTCGCGCAGGGTCTGGGCGATCAGGGCGCGTTCGTCGGCGATGAGGCGTGGCACCCAGGTGATGGGGTTGCGCACGGCGCGGCCCAGCCAGTCTTGCAGCGCCGGCAGGCCCTTGTCTTCGTAGACGCCCGTGCTGGCGCGGTCGCTGATGGACACCACACCGATGCGGACAGGGTCCAGCGCCACGTGGGTGCCGGTGTGCGCATGAACGGGAGCACCGATGGGAACGCTGTTCGGCGTGCTCACGCGCCGTCCCCGCTGTGCTCGCCTCCAGAGGCCGGCGCATCGTCGTCGCCCGCCTGGGCCTCGTGCGCCTCCATGGCCTGCTTGATGTACTGGAACAGCTCGCGGTAGGCCCGGCCGCTGCGCTTTTCAGGCACCTCGGCCGCGTCCTTGCGGGCGCTGCGCACCAGGGCACGCAGTTGCTGCAGGTCGGCGCCGGGGAACGCTTGGGCCCAGCGGGTCAGCACGTCCTTGTCGTCGGACAGCAACTCCACGCGCCAGCGCTCGGCCTGGTGCAGCGCCAGCGCATTGCGGGCATGGCCCATCTGGAACTGGGCCGCCGCTTCACGCAGGGGCTCGGCGTCCACCTCGCGCATCACCTTGCCGATGAATTGCAGCTGGCGGCGCTTGCCTTCGAAGGACTTGGTCTTCTTGTAGGCGTCCAGGGCGTCGCGCAGGCGCTCGGGCATGCCGATGTCGTCCAGGCGGTTGTCGGGCATCTCCAGCAGCTGTTTGCCCAGGGCTTGCAGCTCGTGGCTTTCGCGCTTGAGCGCACTTTTGCTGGGACGGCTGTAGCCGCCTGCGGAGCCGCCGAAGTCTTCGTCGGCGTCGTCTGTGTCAAATTGGTTCGGATTCATGTCATCGCTATGATACGGGTGGCCCGCGCTCGCGGGTCGATGTCCGCCATCCAGCCGCTATTCCATCAGCACACATGCCCAAGACCAAAGCAGCCAACAAAGCAGTCCAAGCCGCGAACGCCACCCACGCAGCGCCCTCGACCGGCTTTGCCTACAGCCGCGAACAGTTCCAGCAAATCGTCAACGACACGCTGGGCATGGCCCGCAAACTCGGTGCGTCCGACGCGTCTGCCGAGGTCTCCGAAGGCGCGGGCCTGTCGGTGTCGGTGCGCAAAGGCAAGCTGGAAAACGTCGAGCGCAACCGCGACAAAACGGTGGGCATCACCGTGTACCTGGGCCAGCGCCGCGGCAACGCAACCACCTCGGACTTCTCCCGCGAGGCGCTGCAGCGCACCGTGCAGGCTGCCTACGACATCGCCCGCCACACGGCCGAGGACCCCGCCGCCGGCCTGCCCGATGCCGACGACCTCGCCCTGGGCAAGGCCGCCCGCCGCGACCTCGACCTCTTCCATCCCTGGGCCATCGATGCCGAAGGCGCTGCCGAGATCGCCCGCCGCTGCGAAGACGCGGCCATGGGCGTGGATGCGCGCATCACCAACTCCGAAGGCGCTGGCGTGTCGGCCCAGCAATCGCACTTCTGGGCGGCCAACAGCCGTGGCTTCCAGGGCGGCTATGCCAGCTCGCGCCACTCGCTGTCGGTCTCCCCGATCGCGGGTCGTGGCCGCGACATGCAGCGTGACTTCTGGTACACCTCCGAGCGCGATGCCCGCGACATGGCCAAGGCCGAGGTCGTGGGTCGCTACGCGGCCGAACGCGCGCTGGCCCGCCTGAAAGCCCGCCGCATCCCCACCTGCGAAGCGCCGGTGCTGTTCGAAAACACCCTGGCCGCTGGCCTGCTGGGTGCTTACGTGCAAGCCACCAGTGGCGGTGCGCTGTACCGCCGCGCGACCTTCCTGCTCGACAGCCTGGGCCAGCCCATTTTCCCCAAGCACATCGACATCGCCGAAGACCCGCACATCCTCAAGGGCAAGGGCAGCGCCCCCTTCGACGACGAAGGCGTGCTGACGCGCAAGCGCAAGATCGTCAAGAACGGCGTGGTGCAGACCTATTTCCTGTCCAGCTACTCGGCGCGCAAGCTGGGCCTGAAGACCACCGGCCACGCTGGCGGCTCGCAGAACCTGGTGCTGACGCACAAGAAAACCGACAAGAAAGACAACCTCAAGGCCATGCTCAAAAAGCTGGGCACCGGCTTGTTCGTGACCGAGCTCATGGGCCAGGGCGTCAACTACGTCACGGGCGACTACTCCCGCGGCGCGGCCGGCTACTGGGTCGAAAACGGTGTCATCCAGTACCCAGTGCAGGAAATCACCATCGCCGGCCACCTCGGCGAGATGTTCCAGCAGATCGTGGCCGTGGGCGCCGACGCTTACACCTACGGCAGCAAGACCATCGGCTCGGTGCTCATCGAGAAGATGAAAATTGCTGGCCAAGGCAGCTGATCGGCCGAACCCGCACCGCATCGGTGCCTCGGCCACGCCACACCCGCGGGTAAGCCCTGCCGAGATGGGGCGCTGACAAGCGCACGGCGCTCCTAGAATTTTCGGGAGTCACAACCCGAGGAGACCCCCGCCATGCAACGTCGTGCCTTCATCAACCATGCCGGCCTCGCCGGCGTGCTGGCCGCAGGTGCCGCCCCCGCCGTCGTCCACGCGCAAACGCAATTGCGCTGGCGCCTGGCCTCCAGCTTCCCCAAGTCGCTGGACACCATCTTCGGCGCGGCCGACGTCTTCGCCAAGAAGGTCGGCGAGATGTCGGGCGGCAAGTTCCAGATCTCGGTGCATGCCGGCGGCGAGCTGATGCCTGCCTTCGGCGTGGTGGATGGCGTGCAAAACGGCACCGTCGAGATGGCCCACACGGCGCCCTATTACTTTGTCGGCAAGGACGAAACCTTTGCCATCGGTTGCGCCATTCCCTTCGGGCTGAACTCCCGCCAGTTGAGCGCGTGGATGTACGAAGGCAATGGCCTCAAGCTGATGCGCGAGTTCTACGCCAAGTACAACATCGTCAACGTCCCCG
>CAIQIL010000039.1 GCA_903871865.1 uncultured Burkholderiales bacterium | reverse complement strand
GGGATGCCAGGGCCGTTGTCCTCAATATGCAAGACCAGTGCCAGGCGGTGTAACTGTCGGTTGATGGTGACACGACGGGCCACGCGCGTGCGCAAGGTCAGCACGCCATCACCGGCCGCGATGCGTTCGCACAGCGCTTGCGCCGCGTTGTGCGCGATGTTCAGCACGGCCTGGATGAGCTGCTCGCGGTCACCGCGCAAATCGGGCAGCGAGGTGTCGTAGTCGCGCTGAACGCGCAGGCCTTTGGGGAACTCGGCCAGGATCAGCGAACGCACGCGCTCGCAGACCTCGTGGATGTTGACGTCGCCCACCACGTGCGGGCGGCGGTGCGGCGCCAGCAGGCGGTCCACCAGGGCTTGCAGCCGGTCGGCCTCGTGGATGATGACCTGGGTGTACTCGGTCAGCGACTTGTTCTCCAGCTCCATCTCCAGGAGCTGCGCCGAGCCGCGGATGCCGCCCAGCGGGTTCTTGATCTCGTGGGCGAGGTTGCGGATGAGTTCCTTGTTGGCCTGCACCTGGTCCTGGGCACGCTCTTCGCGTTCCTGGCGGGTCTGCTGCTCCACCTCGACCAGCTCGACCAGCAGGCGCTGCGCCAGCCCGATGCCTGGCCCCAGGCGCGTGACGATGACCTGCACCGGCAAAGGCTCACCCGAGCCATGCAGGTGACGCCGCAGGTGCCCCTGCAGCCGGCTGGTGGCGAAGTCGTTGCGCGCCACCGCGGTCAGCACGTCCTTGAACAGGCCAGGCTCGGCGAACCAGCCCATCACCGACTCGCCCAGCACGCTGCGCCGCGACAGACCGAGCAACTCCTCGAAGGCCGCATTGGCGAACAGGCAGCGGCCATCGGGCTCGACCACCAGCACCATGGTGGCCAGGAAATCAAAGGCGTCCAGGCCTGCGGCCAGGTGGGTGTCTTCCGTCATGAGAGTTGTGCGCGCTTGCGTCAAAAGAACCATCAACGGCTGGCGCCGAACTTGCCCAGCTCGCGCTTGAGGGCGGCCACGTCGGACTCCTTGCGCGTGATGGCGGCCTTCATCTCGGTGACGCGGTCCAGGTACTTCTGGTAGTTGCGCTCGTCGCCGCGGCGCTCGGGCTGGCCGTCGTTGAAGTCCTTGCGCAAAGCCGCCAGGGCGTCTTCTTCCTTGCGCAACTCGGCCTCCAGGATGCGGCGGGCATCGCTGTCGCGGGCCTTTTGGTCTTCCGTGCCCACGCGCTCGCCCTGGCTGGTGGTGGGTGCCGGACGGGCCCCGACATTGCCCCGCGGCACGGGCGACTGGATGACCGTGATGGGCGCGCCGTCCAGCGTCTTGCAGCCCTTGTCACGGGCTTCGCGGGCGGTCATGGCATCGGTGTAGAGGGTGCCAGGGCAGCGGTAAACGGGCTTGTCCTCGGCATGGGCCACAGACCCGCCGACCCAGAGCCAAGCGGCCACGGCACATGTCACAGCGTTCAGCAGCACGCGCATCGGCATCTGGCGCCCATCCTTCATCTTGCCCATCCTGACTTCAGTATGCCTTGCAGTATGCCCCGACGCCAACGGACGTCGCTCGCAGGAAACAACACACAGAGACCGCGCAAACGAAAAAAAGGGCGACTTGCGTCGCCCCTCTTGCTTGAACCGCGCGAGGCGGATCACAGCGTGTAGTACATGTCGAATTCGACAGGGTGCACGGCCTGGCGGAAGCGCGTGACTTCCTGCATCTTCAGGTCGATGTAGGCATCGATGTACTCGTTGGTGAACACACCGCCCTTGGTCAGGAAGGCGCGATCGGCGTCCAGGTGGTCCAGCGCCTGGTCCAGGCTGTGGCACACGGTCGGGATCAGCTTGTCTTCTTCCGGCGGCAGGTGGTAGAGGTCCTTCGTGGCGGCTTCGCCCGGATGGATCTTGTTTTCCACGCCGTCCAGACCAGCCATCATCAAGGCCGAGAAGGCCAGGTAGGGGTTGGCCGAAGGATCGGGGAAGCGCGCTTCGATGCGGCGACCCTTCGGGTTCGACACATAGGGGATGCGGATCGAGGCGGAGCGGTTCTTGGCCGAGTAGGCCAGCTTCACCGGGGCTTCGAAGCCAGGCACCAGGCGCTTGTACGAGTTCGTGCCAGGGTTGGTGATGGCGTTCAGCGCACGGGCGTGCTTGATGATGCCGCCAATGTAGTACAGCGCGAACTCGCTCAAGCCCGCATAGCCGTCACCGGCGAACAGGTTGACGCCGTCCTTCCAGACCG